>CAXMPE010000101.1:0-6013 GCA_964195245.1 uncultured Verrucomicrobiales bacterium
AGCCGCAACCATGATCTTGCGGTCGCCGGGGCGGCCGTCGTAAGGGAACACCTCGGAACCCAGCCCATGGCTCCAGACTCGATGTTTGGCAGTATGTCCATAGTTGAGCTTCCCGGAGGCCTGCCGGGCCCGCCGCAATGGCCCAACCTGTCGGCGCTGCAAACAATTCTGGACGAAAAGTACAAGATTCCCGTTCCGATTATCGCTTGGCCAACACGCGATGCGAGGCTCATCCGACTGTCGGCGCACCTGTACAACTCGATCGAGCAGTACGAGTATCTGGCCGATGCTCTCGCAGCGGAGCTTTGACTACCTAGGCATCGATCCGCAGGATCCGTCCCTGCTCGAAGGGGGGAGCTGGGTCTGAAGTGACCCGAGCCACCACGGCGGCTGGGACCGAAATATCTGCAAGGTAGAGATCACCAGTCGCGACCGCGTTCTTGAGTCCCACTTTGGGGAGGCATAAGGTCATAGTGGCTGTCGCCGTCACCCCCGACAGTCCCTCGCCAAGGGAGGCAGCAAGACCCGAGGGCACGTCGAGGCTGAGGACAGGAACTGATCGCGGGAGAGCAGAGGTCCATTCCTTAGCTTTTCCTCTGAGGGCACCAGTCAAGCTGTAGCCAACCATCGCGTCGATCACTAGGTCTGTGTCGAGCTCAGGTTCGGCAGAGAAGGGGACGCCCATTTGTCTGAGCGTGTTGGCCTGATGCGCAGCAGCCTCCCCCAGACGATCACTCGAAAGGCTCACGGTGACGTCCACTCCCAGATTGTGGAGGTGCCGGCCAGCTGTGAGTCCGCCCCCGCCGTTCCCACCTGAACCCGCAAGGATTGAGACGGACCTGGGGGCGAACAGTTCGCAGGCCAGATCAGCGAGGGATCTACCGGCGTTCTCCATCATTTGGAGCAGCGAGATCCCCATGTCCTCGATCATGATCCGGTCGATCTCGACCATTTGAGCCGCGGTGATCCAAGCGACCTGTGACCCTGAGACTGTCGGAATTGGCATGGTTACGAGCCTAGGTGCTCTTCAAGCGTCGAGAGGGCGGGTCGGGTTACTCGGCTCCAGGTGAGTCCGAACACGATGCCGAGTATTGCGCTTCCCAGGAGGAGGGTTCTGGGTTCGATGAGCTCTGCCAAAGAGCCGATGACGAGTTGGGAGGTGGCAGCCGTGAGGGATCCCAAACCGATATCGAAGGCCAGGATTCGACCGCGGATCTCGTCGCCGGTCAGGCTTTGCAGACCGAATGAGGAGAACGCCCATTGACTCCCACCGCCGGTGTGGGCAAAGGCGATGCCAAGCCCGGCTATGGCTGCCCCCGGAGCGAACGACAGCGCGATGTATCCAAGGCCCCAAATACTCATCATGTACCCGATGCTGCGCAGGAGCTGCACGTCGTTGTTCTTCATGAGGCGCCGGTACACGATGGGGCCTACAAGCGCCCCCACCCCTCTGGCAGCAAACAGGAGGCCCGTTCCAGCATCTCCCATGTCGAACTCATCTGTCGACAAGATAGGGAAGAGGGCGATTGCGCCCCCAGCGATGAGGCCAAACCCTGCCTTTGCTGTGAGGAGGGCCCCGATCTGCTTATTGGTCCGGGCAAGACGGATAGCCTCGCTTGTCGAAGCCCAGAAGCTGCTCGTTGCTCGTTGCCGCTTTTCGGAGAGAGGCGTCCGGATTCTGCTGACCAATATTCCGGCGACCAGGAATGAAGCGGCGTCGACAACAAACGCGGCGTCTCGTGAGACCACTGTGGCAAACACTCCTCCGAGCGCTGCCCCTACTGCTGCCATTGTTCCCCATGCGCTCCCGATCAAGATGTTGGCCGGGGCGAGAAGTTGCGGTGTCACCAGATTGGGCAGCGAGCTGGAGGAGGCAGGGAAGAAGAAGGCGTTGGAGGCTGACAGCCCAGCCGCGAGGGCTAGGCCGAGTAACGCGCTGCTGGTGGGCTCGACGGTAAGCAGGAGGAGAGCGATCGTAGCGCTCGCAACACTTGCAGTCATCATGATCTTGCGGCGGTCGCGGCGGTCGGCGGTGTTCCCGCCAACGGGTGACAGGAAGAACATGGGTAGCGCGTTGGATGTCAATACCGCTGCCGTTGCCAGAGATGAGTCGGTGAGCTCATACACAAGCCCGAGCAGCGGAACTATGGCGAACCAATCCCCAGCAAACGAGATCAGACGAGCAAAGTAGAGCCGCCGGAAGTCAGGATTAGCCAGCAGTTGCCGGTACGGGGAGGAGGACACTTGATGAGGTTAACGGAGTTTGGCCAAGGGTCCCCACACGAAACGCTCGGGCGGCAGCTTGCGAGGTTCAAGTCCTCCTGGCCCCCAAAGCCACTAGCTCGCATGTCCTGCTCCTACCTCCGCCGAGTTGGCCTTGCCCTAATCACCGCTCCTCGGGTTCCTTAGGATCGAAGCTGAGAGCTCGGCATGGAGCTCCGACCTCCGCTGGTCATCGATGAACGCAGCATCGATCGCATTCCGCAGGAGCGTGGTCACGTGTCGGTAAGACAGCGGCATCTCGATGGCGGAGCGGAGCAAGTTCTGCGAGATGTACCCGCCGAAATATGCCGGATCATCCGAATTTACTGTCGCCATCAGACCGGCATCAAGCATCTCCGGCAATGGGTGACGATTCAAACTACCGACGCCATTCAGTGCGACATTGGACAACGGGCAAACCGTAAGTGGAACCCGCTCGTCCACCAGACGCTCAACTAGGCGAGGATCCTCGAGCGAACGGACACCGTGGTCGACGCGCTCAACCTGGAGCAGGCGAAGAGAATCAGCCACATTGGAAGCCGGCCCCTCTTCCCCTGCGTGCGCTACCAATCGAAGTCCGGCATCACCGGCTCTTCGAAAGACCTCGGTGAAAGGAGCGGGCGGATACCCCACCTCAGAACTGTCAAGACCCACTCCCATTATGAGGTCCCCCCGCCTAAGGATCTGATCGAGCGTCGCATCGGCTTCATCAGGGCCAAGATGGCGCAAGAAGCACGCGATAAGGCCCGTTGTCATGCCAAGCTCCGTCCTTGCTCGCTCCAAGCCGTCTGTGATGCCGTCGACGACAACATCGAAGCTCACATCTCGAGCCGTGTGCGCTTGAGGATCAAAAAACAGCTCGGCATGGTGGACGCCCTCACTCCCGACCTTGGACAGGTATGCCCAAGTCAAGTCTGCGAAATCCTCGCGGGTCTTGAGGACTGCCATTGCCTCGTAATATATGTCAAGGAAGGATTGCAGATCGCTGAAGTCGTAGGCTGCCCGAACCTCATTGATGCTGGCATAGGGAATCTCTACGACATTTCGCTCAGCAAGCAGCAGCAGCAGCTCCGGTTCCAGTGTGCCTTCAAGGTGAACGTGTAACTCCACCTTCGGGGCATCCATGATGAGTCCTCTTATGCCGTTCATGGCCGCCCTTCGAGGGACTCCGTGAGCACTGGATCAAGCGCTGGCCTAAGCCTCATCACAGAGAAGGCCCTCAAACCTCGTGAGTAGAGGATTCCCTTTTGGCCGAGGATGCATGCCAACGTCAACCACCAAGAACGTTGAGTGGCATGTGCATCGACACGACCCAGTTGGGCTTATTCACGATCTCGCTGATGTGAAGGTCTCCGGCGATGCTGCAGATGATGTAGGCATCACTGCGATTGAGCCCAAACTCGGCGACTATCCAATCGATCATGTAGCGAGTGGCTCGCCGGGCATTGTCAAACAGGTCGGGTCCGTGTGCCGTCATGATGTGCACAGGGCCGTCAGGCGCCCTCCGCGGGGAAGGTCGTCGGATTTGCACCTCCTGCACGTCGAGATCTCGCATGACATCGAAGCGGACGGTCACGGTCATCGGTGCTTCGATTGCGCTTCCGCATACTTCGCCGTCGCCCTGAGCGGCGTGGCAGTCGCCGATCGAAAACAGCGCCTGTGGAACCAATACGGGAAGCCACGCCATCGCGCCGGCGACCAAGTCTTTTGTGTCTATGTTGCCGGCGTTGTCCCTAGGGGGAAACGTGTCGAGCCGCCCGGGTTCGGCCGGAGCTACCCCGATGACACCGGGAAAGGGTGCTGCAGGGATGGAGATGTCTCCGACGGGATATCGGCATTCGGAGCCATCGAGCTCCCAGTGTCGGATAAATGACGTCTCAAACTCATCGGCGAGCAAACCGAAGTTGGGCATGTGGCCACTCCAGCCCCATCCCTTGTGCTGGATGTCGAGAATCTCAACCTGCAACACATCTCCAGGTTCGGCGCCCCGCACCGCTATCGATCCGGTCAGTGCGTGCGCAAGCGACGGGTCGGCGTTGGCGTAATCGTCATTGTTCCAACCGGGTTTCACCTGTCCAATGGGCTCAGCACAGTCAATAATGACCGTGTCGCCCGGGTCGATTGTCAGCCGGGGATGCACGCTGTTGTCCCAGAACGGCTGTGGAATCGAGTCGTCGAGATAGAAGTCCGCCATGGATTCCCTGCGCTAGCTACTGGCGACATCATAGAGAGGGCAGCTGTCGCTTGCCTTCATGTGCGATCGTGGGCTTCATCGTTGCAAGCTGGGCCCATCAGGAAAACATCTTCCCTGGCTCAAGCGCTGTCTTGGTAGCCTTCTGGTGGGATAGGGTCAAAAGGGGTACGGCGTAACGCTCAGTTGCGGCGGGCCCATGATGTTGCCTTGGAGGCGATGGTGAACCAACAAGATCAGCAGTTTCTCGAACTGGCCATTCAACAGGCCCGTCTTGGAGTCGCCGAAGGTGGCATCCCGATCGGTGCCGTTCTTGTTGCAGGTGGCGTGGTTCTCGGCGCTGGTCGGAATCGGCGAATCCAGCTTGGGTCGCCGATCCGGCACGGGGAAACCGATGCTCTCGAAGCGGCGGGTCGCCTCTCGGCGCAGGTTTACAAATCATCGACGATGTATACGACTCTGTCTCCGTGTGACATGTGCACAGGTGCCATCTTGCTTTACGGGATACCGCGCGTCGTCATCGGTGAGAATCGTACGTTTATGGGGGCAGAGGATCTGCTTACGAGCCGCGGTGTTGAGGTAGTGATTGCGGACGCCATCGAGTGTGTGGATCTGATGGAACGCTTCATATTGGACAATCCGACCCTGTGGAATGAGGACATCGGCGAGTAGGCGCAAACGAACACACAGGTGATAGCAGAGCCCACCAGCGATGGTGACGGGAGATCCCGCGGGTTCGCCGGTGTACGGGCGTTAACAGTCAGCCAACGCCGAGAGAGACTGGCAGATCCTGAATCTTGGCGTCGCTAGCGAACCAATCCGGGTGGAGAGGAACGAAAGGCTCAGTGGCTGCAGGTTATCGAAGTTCGCCGCGCAGGGGACGGGTAGACCCTCTTCTACATCGAGCGGTATCTCCGTTGGGATACTTCTCACTGTTCGGGTGACCGGAGCGACCAACACTTTGTTTAGAACGGGGATCACATCTGTCCTAGTGACGATTAGAACGGGCCGTCGCTTGTCCTCTGCTTCGGCCCACCAGATTTCTCCCTGACGAGGAGTCACCACGACTCGTCGGCGATCATTCGTACGGAATCGGAGTCAGACCACCCGGTTTCAATCTCATCTTGAGATACCCGAAGGTAGCCACCCACAATGTGTCTCCCGACCTCTCTCCGACGATGCTCGTCGACTAGGCCTTGCAACCCCCGTCGAACACCATCTGATCGCGACTCGACCACACCACTATCCACCAGAGCATCAAGTTGCTCAACCAGTTCTACTCCCACCCTTGTTACCAACTGTGTCATGCGAATAGCATACCGTTTCGCAATGCAGGAATCAAGAGTGGTGATTCCGACCTACTGGTTGTATCCGATCTATCACACGAGATCAAGGGGTTCGGTCTGACTGCCGGCAAACATGGCGCGAACTACTCGTTGAACGGCCTTAATAGAGCCACTGCGTACCGCTCTTGGGAATCTGTCCACCAGTTGGTGATCCTAAGCCTTGCTTCTCCGGCCTCTCGCTCCACCTTGTCGCGCGTGAACTTGCAGGAGATCT
>CAXMPE010000102.1:0-3980 GCA_964195245.1 uncultured Verrucomicrobiales bacterium
AACAAGCTTGCCGCTACAGCGGCAGTTGCGAATAGTGCAGTAGTTCGTTTCATGATGCGGATCCTTCCATGTTGGTGCATCTAGAGAGAACTGTCGCCGACCAGCATGAGGGGTTTCTGAATGTCAGTTAAGACCTACCTAAAAAGGTTCTGGGTAATGCCTGAGAACTCGACTGACGAGATTCATGAATTTCTTAGGGAGTGCCCCTACCGTATTGGTAATGGAGAAGCCCCGAGTGTTAATTGTGGAGGACGATCGCGGCGTGCGAGAGTCGTTAGCGCGCGCTCTTGGGTATGAGGGATATGAGGTGCAGACGGCGCCTGACGGCATCGAGGCAATGCAGGTTCAACCGAGCTTTGACCCTGAGGTCATAGTGCTCGACGTCATGATGCCGGTGATGAACGGTCTTGAAGTGTGTACCAAGCTGCGTTCTAAGGGGATCGCTACCCCGATCCTCATGCTTACCGCCCGTCACGAGGTGAGCGATCGTGTTGCGGGCCTTGATGCGGGGGCTGACGACTACCTGGTGAAGCCGTTTGCGCTTGACGAATTGTTGGCACGGATTAGAGCCCTTCTTCGCCGGACCGACCCCGAGATGAATGAGATCGAGCGGCTCGAGTTTGCCGACCTCGTCATGGAACCTCACACCCGACAGGTGTTTCGAGGAGATCGCATCATCGACCTTACGAAGACCGAGTTCGATTTGTTGGAGTTGCTGATGCTCAACCAAGGAATCGTGCTGTCACGAGAACAGATATATCAGGACATCTGGGGCTATGACTTTGAGTCGAGCTCCAACTCCCTCGACGTCTACGTTGGCTATCTGAGGCGAAAGACCGAAGAAGGAGGAGCGCCTCGACTGCTTCGCACCGTCCGAGGGGTGGGCTACGTGCTGAGGAAGGGCGCGTGAGCCTCCGCTGGAAACTAGGCCTGCTCATGGGCGCCGCAGCCTTCGTAGCCTTTCTTCTTGCCAGCTCTGCCGCGTTCGTGGCGGCGCGCACCATCATCAACCAAGAATTGGACGCTTCCATCGAGCACAGTGCAGACCAGGTGCTGACTGCTCTGGATCTGATCAGCTTCGCGGAGCCATTGGCGGCCAACGCGCAGATCCGTGAGCTGATCGCCGAAGGGACTGTCATTCAGGTTTTGAACCGTTCAGGGGACCCGATCGTCGGGGGCCGCGAAACCACGCTCGACCCCACTGGGGCTGAGCGGAGCTTGGCTCGGTTTGGTACAAAAGCCATCAAACGCACCGTACAAGTGGATGGCCAGGCGTGGCGCGTTATCACCCTCCCAGCGGATAGGCAGAACAGTCGTATTGGTGCTGTCCAGGTGGCGAGGTCTCTCGCGGGGACTGAGGCTGTGTTGGATCGGCTCCAGAGACGACTCCTGTTCTTCGGCCTTCTTGCAGCGGGAGGAGCGGTGTTGGTGGGTTCAATGCTCGCGGATAGGGTGACGCGGCCGCTCCGTCGTCTGCGAAGGGTTGCTGAAGAAGTTGCCGAGACGGGTGACCTCGACAAGGAGATAGAAGCTGTTCGTTCCGACGAGATTGGGGCGCTCGCTCGAGCTTTCAATCGCATGATCCGAGCCCTAGGGGTCTCTAAAGAGCAGCAACGACGCCTTGTTATAGACGCGTCGCATGAGTTGCGCACCCCTCTGACGAGCTTGCGTACCAACATTGAGGTTCTGCAGCGAGTGAAATCGATTTCGCCCGATGAGAGAACGGCTCTTCTGAGCGATGTGAACTCTGAGTTGGTCGAACTAAGTGATCTGGTGGCTGAGCTGGTGCAGCTCGCGACTGATGAGCACACCGCTGAGGTGGCCCAGCGGTTCCGTTTGGACTACCTGGTGGCAAGAGTTGCCGAGCGAACCGAACGGCGTCAGCAACAATCGATTGATGTGAAGTCGGTCGCCTGTGAATACGTTGGCAGAGAGGGGATGCTGGAACGCGCCCTCACGAATCTGGTGGAGAACGCGTCCAAGTGGAGCCCCCCCGATGGTGTGATTGAGGTTGTCCTAGATGAGTTTGGTGTGATGGTCTTCGACGATGGACCGGGGATCCCAGAGGAGCATCGTGAACGAGTGTTTGACAGGTTTTATCGAACTGACGACGCGCGAACCATGCCCGGTTCTGGGCTAGGACTAGCCATCGTGCAGCAGGTGGTGGTTGCCCATGGGGGAGCCGTGTCTGTTGGTGAGGGCTTCAACGGCGGTGCGGCGGTTGGCTTCACGTTGCCGGGGATCATTCTGCTGTAGAGGGCTAGAGCTCTTGTAGTAGCAACTGCCCGACCCAGTTGGCGGCGTCTCCCCACTGAGCTGCTGTGTCTCGGACAACCTCTTCTGGGAGTAGCTCTTCTGAGTCGAACCAGACGAAGCTGACGGCCTTTCTGATTCCGAGGTCGCCCGACGCGACTGCGGTGGGGCGGGCGAGGCATCGGGCCAGGAACTGCTCAGCAGTCCATCGGCCGATTCCTTTCACGCTTGTCAGGCTGTCGATCACACCGTCGTTGGACAACTCATCGACGCCCTCAAGGCCACCTTGGGCGACGAACTGAGCCGTGTTCAGGATGTACTGGGCTTTGCTGTTGGTGAATTGCATCTCACGCAGCAATGAGTGTGGAGCTTGGGCGAGCTTGGCCGCCGATGGGAACTCCCATACAGCGTGGCCCGACGACTGGTGAGCGGTCCCTAGTGCCTCGACCAGTCGCCGATAGGTGGTGCCAGCCCACGTGAGGTTGACTTGCTGTGCGCTGATAGCTCCCACTAGTTGCTCTAGGGGTTCGGGAGTGATGACGGGAACGAAGCCAGGATGGTTGTCCAGTAGCTGGCGGACCTTGGGCTCTTGTTCGGCCAAAGCCTCAACATTGGAGTATCCGAGTCCGCCGCCAAGCCGGAACCTGAAGTTGGCTTCCGCCGAGCCCTGGTCACCTGCGGTTTCCAATTGGAAGACGTCGTCGTGCTCTTGGGTCACTGAGTACGAATGTCCTTCGTGAACTCGGATGTATCGGCCGTCTACAAAGAGGTTGGTGGGGGACCCGCCCCACTTGTTGTAGCGGGCTGCCCACCGGGCGAGATCGACGGCGCCGGGGATTTCCAAAGTTATTCGTCGTCGGTGGGGCCGACGAGCTTGGCTCCGGCGGCTACCACCCCGATCGCTATCCCGAAGAGAGGCCAACGAGACCAGGTGAAGCCTCCGGTCGTCATGAAGTCGATGGCGACAACAATGAAACCGGTCGTGATGAACGCTTGAAGCTGGCGCCGAAACTCTTTG
The DNA here is from genome assembly GCA_964195245.1 of uncultured Verrucomicrobiales bacterium. Classification (GTDB taxonomy): domain Bacteria; phylum Actinomycetota; class Acidimicrobiia; order Spongiisociales; family JAENVV01; genus CAXMPE01. Next base: position 3,272 of record CAXMPE010000102.1, read on the forward strand.
ACGAGTTCTGCACGAGTTGTTTTGGGGTCTGGCTTATCGACGGCTGCGTCGGCGATCGTCTTCTCGTCCCGTTGGGCAATCGCGTCGCGTAACGCGGATTCGGTCACTCCCATCTCGGCAGCTATCTCAGTGAGCGAATCCATCGACAGGTCCGTTGAGTGCTCGTCAAGACGACCCGCCAGCTCTACCAACTCGCCGACTTCGTCCTGAGTGAACCGGCGATCCTTGTCCCGGTCTTGTGCGTCTGTCACGGTGCCTCCAGGAGCGAGCCGGCCTTCTCGTCCAGCACCCAAAGCGCGCTCTGGGCACCACGTGCCACCACAGCGGCGGGATGGTTGGAATCCGGTCTCATGATTTGAGCCATCGTCTCAGCTTTGCCCTCACCGGTGACCAGAAAGAGCAGCTTTCGCGCCGACTGCAGCATTGAGACAGTCGCCGTTACTCGCCAGGTGTCGAGCTTTGGGACCCAGTTGGCTACGTAGTTCCCTGACGCCGAAAGTGCCTTCGTTTCGGGGAAGAGCGAAGCAGTATGGCCATCGTCCCCTATGCCAAGCACCACGAGATCAGGAGTGATGTCGCCGTTGATTGATGGGAGGCGAGCCCTCAGGGCGTCCTCGTAGAGAGCAGCACCGATGTTTGCGTCAATCTCAAGATGCCAGGGCACCCGAATGAGGCTCGCGTCAATGGCTCCACCGAATGCTTCAAGGGC
>CAXMPE010000103.1:0-4176 GCA_964195245.1 uncultured Verrucomicrobiales bacterium
AGCGAAACCGAGGTCTCGCAGGTGTGACTCTGCGTCGGAGCAAAGCCTTTTGGCTGCTTTCACCCTCTCCTGTGCCAATTGCTCACCGTCGGCAGCCAAGCGTGCTGAGAGTTGCACCCGCGCTGCGTCGATCGTTGCTGCTTCAGCCAGGCTGTCAGCCAGCTGATCGCCTCGTTCGGCAGCATCATGGCCGAATAGAATTACGTCATCGACCGTTTCGCCGTACTTTCGGCGCAGGTCGGACAGGACCATGAGTCGGGACTCCAATAGAGAGAGCTGCTCAGGGTCATGGACAACGCCTTCTCGAGCACCTCGCACGTCCGTGCGGAGTTCGTTGACTTGAGCTACGAAACCTTCCACGTCTTGAGCAAGCGCCTTAATGTCTGGAGCCAGCAATTGCGCCCGGCGAACGCGGTCCTGGAGCACGCCGACCAGATCGCTCATCTGAACGACGGTTTCGTCTGCTTCACTAAAGAGAAGGGCGAGTTCTTCAGCGTTCCGTAAACGATCGGCAGTGACCGAAGCACTGGTGTCTTCATCCGGAATGAGGTTGGCATTGGCGATCTCATCAGCTTGATAGGCCAGCAGTTCTCGCTCTCGTTCGAGCGCACGCACATCTCCCCCAAGAAGTAGCAATTTCTCTTGTAGTGCTTCCCACTCGGTCCAGGTGGCTGAGTAGCGCTCCAAGCAAGAGCGCCCGCTGCCCGATAGGCGATTGTCGATCATCTCTCGAACTCGACTGCTCCTCCCGAGAGATAGATGATCATGCTGAGCGACGACGTCGACAATCTCGCCGATGATCTCCCCCACTTCTGCCACCGCAGCAAGTCCGCCATTGAGGCGTGTCTTGGTCCTGCCTCCTTGGGTGAGACTCTTGGTTACGACGTATTCGGCGTCACCAGCTGTGAACCGAGCCTCAACTCGAGCGGTGTCAGCGAAGGGCCCGATTCGCGACCGCCCAAACGGCTTGCCCATTAGGAGTTCGATCGCTCCGAGCATGAGGGTCTTTCCAGTGCCCGTCTCGCCTGTGAGAACCGTGAGTCCCGCAGCCGGATCAAGCTGTCCCTCTTCCAAGATACCGAGGTTCGTAACTCGGAGTTCCTCAAGCATCAGACTCCCACTTGAGCACGCCTTCAAGGCCTTCATGGAGTCGAAGCTTCTTCTTGAGGGTCTCGGCGTATGATCGGAACGAGAAATCCACCATCTGGATATCGGGGCCCCGTGTGATCACGACCTGTTCTCCTGGAGCGAGCACTCCGATCCTCATACCGTCCACGTTGACCCCAGCAGAGCGAGATTGCCTGACAGCGCAAACAACCTCCGACTCTGGGCCGATTACCACTGCAGCTCTGAAGAGGGAGTAGGGAGCCACTGGGGTGATGACCATGGCCTCGAGCTGTGTGTCGATCAACGGGCCGCCGGCTGACAGTGTGTAGGCACTAGACCCTGTTGGGGACCCCACGATGACCGCATCACACCGGTATGTCAGGAAACTGTCGCCATCCACAGCTATATCGATGTTCACCATGTGTTGGCTGTTGATCTTTTCGATCACCACATCGTTGAGCCCCACGCTGGTTTGGCCCCCGAGGGAGGCTGCCAGGCTCATCCTTCGCTTGGTCGAGTACGTCCCCGATGCAAGCAAGGCCGCTAGGCGGGCTATGTCGTCTCTCTCCACTTCGGCAAGGAAGCCCACTCGGCCCATGTTGATACCCACTAGGGCCGCATCGGCTCGCAGGGCATGAACCGCTGCTCTCAATACTGTTCCGTCTCCCCCGACAGCCACCACCACATCGAGAGTTTTGGTCGCCAAGGGGACCTCCAGACGATCGCTGTCGCGTTCATCGCAACCGCCGACTTCTAGGCCCACCGCGGCACATTCTTGAACGAACGAGGCAGCTGCAGCGAGTGCGACTGGCCGGTCTTCGGCTAGATGGACAGCGATCATGTCGTGACTTCTTCCAGACGCTCTCTTGGGATGGTCATAGCTCCTCGACGTAGGTGTAGCAGGTACTCGCGATTTCCCTTAGCCCCTTCAATGGGCGAAGCGATGACTTCGATGCTACCCACACCGAGTGACGCGTAGGCGCTCATCACCTTCTGCAGCACGCCCCGATGTGCGGTCCAATCACGAACAACCCCTCCTCCGCCAAGGCGACCTCTTCCAACCTCGAACTGGGGCTTCACCAACAGGACCCAGTTGGCGTCCAACGTTCCGAGGTCAGCCAGCGCCGAGCTCACAGTTACCAGCGAGATGAAGGACACATCGCAAACTACGAACTCAAACGGACCACCAGCTTCTGCTACATCAAGGTCACGAACGTTGCACGACTCAAAGACAGTGACATGGGGGTGAGCCCGCAGCCGAGGAGCGAGTTGGTCAAAGCCGACATCGATAGCTGCGACGCTCCTAGCTCCGTGCTGGATGAGGCAGTCTGTGAAACCACCAGTCGAGGCACCAATGTCAACCGTGGTCAGCCCCGCAGGTGAAAGAGAAAACTCCTCGAGAGCGTATTCCAACTTGAGACCACCGCGGCCTACATAGCGAGGGAGAGAACCAACCTTCTTAATGGCAGTTGTGTTGTCGACTCTCATGGTCTGCTTAGGGTTGCTCACGCCAGCAACCGAGAACACCCCATCGGCGATGAGTCTCTGGGCTTCTGTCCTGCTGGGGGCAAAGCCCCGCCGAACAAGCTCCAGATCCAGTCGTCGCTGGGTCACTCCCCGCCCAACTCCCCTTCGAGGATCGTTAGGGCGTCAGCAGTCGGGGACACAGCTTCAACAGGGTCTAATTCCTTTAGGCCCTGCACCAAAGCTCCTGAGGTGTCGAGCCCGTCCTGTGGCCGTTCGTCTGCTTCTTGTGATTGCTCATTGGTCATAGGACCATTATGGCGCTGTTCCTCTGAGTAGCGACTCCACGGGCTAGGTTGAGGCGATGCTCCCGCTCAGCGATGCCAACCCGAGACTCACACCCTCGGTGGTGACAACGGCAGTACTGCTTTTCACGATTGTGATCTTCTTCATCTACCAGTCTGGCGATGTGGAAGCGAAGGCGATTGCTACTGCAGCGATTGCTTGTGAGCTCACAACGGGAGAGCCTGTCTCGCTTGGCGAGGTGCTGTCTGATCTTTGCGTGTTGGGCGGGCTCCCGCTGTACCCGAACAAGATCATCCCTCTGAGCGTCGTAGCTTCAATGTTCCTGCATGTCTCTCTTCTCCACCTCTTCGGAAATATGTGGGTCCTACGGATATTCGGAGACAACGTGGAAGACGCGTTCGGCCATTTTGGCTTCTTGCTCTTCTATCTAGTGGCTGGAACGGTTGCTGTACTTGGGTTTGTCGCGCTCAACCCAACGTTCACCGGACCTCTCATCGGCGCATCAGGCGCGGTCGGGGGCGTACTGGGCGCCTACCTAGTGCTCTTCCCAACCAAGAAGGTGCGAGTGCTCCTTTGGCTGTTCCCACTCAGCATCTCGGCCTGGGTGTTTCTTGGCATCTGGTTCGGATCTCAGTTTCTGATCACATCGGGCGCCATCGCCTGGGAAGCCCACGTCGCCGGATTCCTCTTTGGAGTATCCGTCGCCCTGTTGGTTCGCGGCCCGGCATCCAAGCGTCTCGAGGCTCTTGTTGCCCAAAGCCAGACTGCGCTACAACAGCAAGGCCGCTAGGTCTGCCACAGAATCGAGCACGAAATCTGGACGCAGCCCGTCAGGAATTTCCTCGGCGGACATGGTTACCCCTGACAGCGTGAGCACGCTACCCCAGTTGGCCTTCGCCGCCATGGCGAGGTCAGTATCCGCTCGATCCCCGACCATCCATACTTCGCCATATTCGACACTGCCTGAGATCAGGTCCAGCATCGGTTGATGGGGTTTGCCTGCGAAAACTGGCTCTACCCCACTCGCTGTAGCGACCGCAGCAGCCCGTGTGCCGCCTCCGGGTCGGCGCCCCCGGGGCGTCGGGAATGTGACATCTGAGTTCGTTCCCACCAATCGCTGACTCTCTATGGCTGCGGTGACAGCGTCGCTGAGAGTTGAATAGGTGAGCTCGTGGTCAATGCCCACAACAGCTGCATCTACGTCCATGGGCTGGTCACAGACCGTGATCCCGACCTCGCTCAAGGCGACCCGTACCCCTTCACCGCCCAAGACATACACGCGTTCAGCGCTCGGCTGCA
>CAXMPE010000104.1:0-7605 GCA_964195245.1 uncultured Verrucomicrobiales bacterium
GGTACTCCAGTGCCGGGCGCCCTCGAAGACGCGTATGACGTCGTAGGCGTTGCGGGACTTTGTGGGGAGCCAGCAGCCCTCAACGAGGCCGGAGTGACCAATCCCGAAGCGATGATTCTGCATACATGCGAGTATGACCTCGGCTTCGTGCAGGGGGCGTTGCGCAAGACCGGGGTCGATCCGTTGGGCGTACCCGTCATCACTCTCGGAGACCTACCGACACGGCCAGTTCTCGCGACGCTGGGGGCAGGAGCCGTCGCGCGCCATAGAGCTTTCCAAGGGGCGGGACCAGAGAACGCGAAGCTGCAATGGCCCAAGGTCATGTCAAGGCGACGATTACTCGCCTTAAGCGTCCCTCAGTACATCGCCGCGCCTTCAATCAACGCCGATCTCTGCTCAGCTGAAAGCGGGTGCAGGCTCTGCGTTGAATCCTGCCCAACGCAATCGCTTGTTCCCCTCGGCGGAGCAATCTCGTATTCTGCGGACAGTTGTGTGGCGTGCGGAATATGTGTAACTATCTGCCCCACCGGGGCAACACGCAACCCAGCCGCAACGCCTAGTCAGATCGCGGCCCAGGTTACGGCCTTCACGGTCTCTTCCCGAGAGCCGACTGGCATTCGGTTCCACTGTCGCGATGCGCGGCCTTCGGCTATCGAGGGAGGGTGGTATCCCGTCGAGGTGCCCTGTACCGGTATGCTCAGTATCGGCTGGCTGCTTGCTCCACTGCTCCTCGGGGCTTCAGCAGTCTCCGCTGAGCCCTGTACGCCGTCAGGCTGTGCACTCGCTAACGACTCGCGACTGGCTGAACGCTCTGCAGAGGCGGCGGCGATCTGTGGCACGCTCGGCTTCGCTGGCGAAAGAGTCCGTTCCTCAGCCCAGGGAGCGATGTCCGATCCCATCGAATCAATCCCTGCTTCTGCACTGGGCGACTTGCGCGACACGGACGTATTTCTGGCCCTGGCAACTCTCAGCTCGAGGAACCTTGAAGTCCCAACGTCGATAGGGGCCGTGGGGGTCGCATCGATCAACGAGGCAGCATGCACGATATGTGAGATGTGCACCACGGTTTGTCCCACAGGGGCGCTCGACGCCAGACGCTCTCAAGACACTGTTGACATCACATTTGATGCCAGCAAGTGCATCGGGTGCTCGATGTGCGTGGCCACCTGCCCCGAGCGAGCGAAAAACGCCATCGTCATCGACCGACGTTTCGATGTGGATGCTCTGGCGGCTGGCCGTCATAGCTTGATCTCAGGATCTACCGCGATGTGCGAGAAGTGTGGGGGCCAGATCGCACCATCTGCAATGCTCGACCGAATCCGGTCGATGCTGGGTCCTGAACATGCAGGGACGGTGAGCCTCATCGGAAGGCGCTGCATCGACTGCCGATGATCGCCCCGCAGACGTCGAGAAGCTCCCAAACCGTAGGTCCAGGAGCTTGCTCTGTCACAAGACATGACAAGAGTGCCTCGGGTGGGATTTGAACCCACACGTCCTTTCGAACAGAGGATTTTAAGTCCTCGGCGTCTGCCGATTCCGCCACCGAGGCTCGGCACCCCAAAGAATACTTGCCTCAGAGGGCTGCGAGGCGCACCGCTCGCCGGCGAAGGTCAGTTCCCTCGGTTCAGGACCGCCTCAAGGAGCCCATCGAGCAGGTCCGTCTCGCTGATGATGACTGAGTCGCCTCCGACTGCTTCGAGAGCCGCGGTAGCGACAAGGGCACCGCCCAAGAGGACCTCTGCTCGGGAGGCAGGCAAGCTCGGGATCGCTGCCGTCTCGGCAAGGGTCATACCCGCTAGCTGCTGAATGACCGAGCGCAGTTCCCCTAGCGACATCCGATGCTGATGGACGACTTCTCGGTCGTACCTCTCTAGATCCAAGTCGATAGCTCCAAGAGCAGTGAAGGTCCCAGCAACACCCACCACCGTTGTCTCACCCTCTGGAATCGCCAAATCCTCGAGTCGTTGAGCGAGCCAGACACCTGCCTGTTCGAGCTCCTGAGGCGTGGCTGGTCGGGAGGGAACCGCTTCCTCGGTGATGCGAACAGAGCCAATATCGATGCTGGCTGCGTACTCCACTTCACTTCGTCCAAAGACGAACTCTGTGGAGCCACCTCCCACGTCGATCACCGTCACCAGACCGTCATAGTCCGCTCCAGACAGCGCACCTGCGAAGGAGAGCCGAGCTTCCTCAACACCCTCAATCACTCGGGGACGGACCCCTAGAATCGACTCTGCTCGGCCTAGGAAGTCTTCTCGGTTGGTCGCATCTCTTGTGGCAGAGGTAGCAACAGCATCAACAACATCGAGCGTTCCGCACTGGGATCGAAGTTCCCAAAGCCCCTGCAGCGTCCGCTCGACGGCATCAGGACGGAAGCGCCCCGTACCCGAGACCCCCTCCCCGAGCCGAACCACACGCTGGTCTCGGAAATGCTCAACTACACCAGCAGGCCCTGAGGATCCTTCCAAAACGCGGACGGTGTTAGTCCCAATGTCGAAGACCGCAGCCCTCACAGCGAGCCTCCCCGGCGCGCGGTGAACCCTAGGTTGGGAGAACGAACTAGGGCCCGAGCTCGAGCTCGGGCAGCCAACAAACCCCGCCCAGTAGCCGTCCGGTGCCGGAGCGTGAACCCTGGGTTGGGGGTAGTTCTAGTTCTAGTCCTGGTCCTAGTTCTGATCTTCACTTGGGTTCCGACCATCCGGGATTTCGCTCCCAGACGCTCGCTACCTCGATGACGCAGGGGGTTTTGCAGTTCAGCGGTTCTACGAACGGGGCGGTCACTTCTCCCACTGGATTGGCGTTGGAGCCAAGATGATCGGCGTAATGGGCGTGGAGGCACTTGATGCCGGTGGCTGTTCCGCCTACACCGCCCGACGGTGTTGGACCGTCAATGTCCCCCACCTCCTCAGTCCGATCGGCTGCTACCTGGCGGTGCCTCTGTTCGATCGCCGATGCGAAGGCCGGGTTCGCCTCGCCATACTTCTGTAACTGTTTCACCGCACCAATCGACTCGAGTCGGCCGATCCGACGCACAGCCAGGGGGCAGGACAGCCAGAAGCCGGTGGGGAAGGGCGTTCCGTCATCTAGGAACGGAGGCACGGCTACAGCGATTGGCAGACCGAGATGGCAGGCAGCTACCGCTGACACGGCCGATCGCATGGGGCGCCCAACTTGGGCCGCGACGGTGGCCCTCAGATCGGAGGCGCTCAGATCAGGCGTCGGCACTGAGATCGCTCCCAGTAAAGAAATCGACAATCCGCGAGTACCAGGGTGCCGCGGGAGAGAGCGGCATCGAGTCGAGCACCGGTTCATCCGCGGCTCTTGTACCTACCACCACATAGGGAGTCTCTCCGGGAAATACGTAGCCGAGCTCTTCTCTCGCCACCTTTTCAATCTCAGCCGGTCCACCCAGCGCTTCGGCTTCGGCCTCGAGCTGTGCATTCTGGAACTGGATCGTCGCCAACTCAGTTTGGGTAGCAGCGATATTGGTATCAAGCGCGCTCTGCTCTCGAAACGGGAACATGCTCGTGACTGTTCCGGCGAGGACAAGAACGAGAACCAAGGGAATGACAACGATCAGGTTCGCTCTCATGCATGACCTCGGTAGGGGTCCCAACCAGCGAACTCGGCTTGGGAGCCGAGGGCCTCTTCAATCCGGAGCAACTGGTTGTACTTGGCGGTTCGCTCAGCTCGAGCTGGAGCCCCCGTCTTGATCTGGCCAGCGTTGGTGCCTACGGCGAGGTGAGCAATGAATGAGTCCGATGTCTCCCCCGATCGGTGCGAGATCATGCGTCCGAATCCGGCACGTTCGGCGGTCTCAATAGTGTGCAGGCTTTCCGAAAGCGTGCCGATCTGATTGACCTTCACGAGAATGGAGTTCGCAGCTTTCTCTCGAATGCCGCGCTTGAGAATCTCCTGATTTGTGACGAACAGGTCATCTCCAACCAGCTGGATGGTGTCCCCAAGGCGCTCTTGCATCGAGATCCAACCTGCCCAATCCCCTTCGTCGAGACCGTCCTCGATCGATACCAAGGGGAAGTCGTCGACCAACCCCGAGTAGTACTCGGTCATCTCGTCGGCAGTAAGCTCGCTGCCTTCGAACTGGTACTTCCCCTCCCGGTACAGTTCGCTGGCGGCAACGTCGAGGGCAAGAGATACCTGCTCCCCCGGCTGATAACCGGCTTCGCTGATGGCGACAACCAGTAGCTCCAACGCTTCGCGGTTGGTGGCGAGGTTGGGAGCGAATCCCCCTTCATCACCGACGTTGGTGGAAAGGCCTCGCCCGCCGAGGACCTTCTTGAGGGTCTGGTAGATCTCCACTCCCGCTCGAAGTGCTTCTTTGAAGGTATCGAAGCCAGCGGGCACAAGCATGAACTCCTGAACGTCGACCGAGTTGGCTGCGTGAGCCCCGCCGTTCAGCACGTTGAGTAGCGGAACGGGGAGCACTCGAGCCGTAGGACCGCCTAGGTACCTGAACAACGCGAGACCTTGAGCCGCAGCGGCTGCACGGGCGACTGCGAGACTCACAGCAAGAATCGAGTTAGCGCCAAGAAGACCTTTGTTATGGGTGCCGTCGAGTTCCACCATGGTGGCGTCGATTGCTTCTTGATCCACCGCATCGAGGCCGATCACGGCCGGAGCCAGAGAGTCGAGAACATGGCCTACAGCCTTCTGGACGCCTTTACCACCAAAGCGATTGCCTCCGTCTCGAAGTTCCACCGCCTCTAGTGACCCCGTAGAAGCTCCTGACGGGACTCCTGCGCGTCCAAAGGATCCATCGGCAAGCGTGACTTCAGCTTCGACCGTCGGGTTCCCGCGAGAATCTAGGATCTCTCTGGCATGGACATGGACGATGTTCGTCTTGCTCAAGGGCTTCTCCTCGTCAGGGTGTCAATGTACCGATGAATCCCCGGTGTCAAAGGACTGTTTTGCCCGTTCCCAGAGCTCTTCAAGCTGGTCAGGGCTGAGAGTACTTAGCTCTTGGCCAGACAACGATTCCATCGCTCTAAAACGTTCATCGAACTTGGAGACGCCCCGCCTTGCGGCCCTATCGGCGTCAATCCCCATGTGTCGGGCCACGTTCACCAACGAAAAGATCACATCGCCGAACTCGTCCGCGCGGTCCGATGCCGTGTCGGCTGCGAACAGCTCTGAGAGTTCCTCATGGAGTTTGGCTATGACAGGCGCCAGCTCATCCCAGTCGAAGCCAACCTTGGCGACCCGCTGCTGCACCTTCACAGCCCGAGCGATGGCAGGCATGCTTTTGGCAACCCCATCAAGGACTGAGCCTCGGTGCTTTTCTTGAGCTTTAATCTCATCCCACGTTTCCCGTACTTCGTCGGGAGTACCCGCGGTGCCGTCGGCGAAGACATGAGGGTGCCGACGCACCAGCTTTGAGCGAAGTTGTTCAGCAACAGAATCCACGCTGAGCGCACCCGACTCTGAGGCAATGACAGAGTGGAAGAGCACCTGAAGGAGGACATCTCCTAGCTCTTCCTCTACTTCTGCGAGCCCAACCCAGTCGGGCTCTGCGTCTGTGTCGACCTGTAGCCCCTCGATGGCGTCGTACAACTCATATACCTCCTCCACCAGATTGGGGAGGAGCGACGCATGCGTCTGGCTTGCATCCCAGGGGCATTCACGGCGCAGTCGCTGCATGGTGGCGATTACACCCGGGAGTCCGTTGGGCACGGGGGTCAAGAACAAGCTCACCCGAAGGCCTGCCGCGCTGGGCGCAAGTGCAGAAAGCGCTGAAGTGACAACGGCCTCCGACGCCGATCCCAGATCCGTGAGGACGCTAATTGGCTGCTCGTCAGGCAGCAGCATCTGCAGTCGCCCAATCACGTCGGCAAGGACGACAGGCACATCAACGTGCCCAATCAAAGTTGGCAGATGCAGCAGCAACGGATCTGAGAGGCTTCGCCCGTCAAGGACTTGCAATCCGTCCTTGAGGGCATCGTGTTCGAGAACGCGCAGCGATGCTTCGACGAAGGACTCGCTACTCACGATCTCAACTGGAACTTCCGCCGCTCGGGCCGCATCTACGATCAACCCAGCGGCCGTTTCACCCGTAAGCGGGCCGCCCGGAACGGCGTAGGCGACCGGTCCTTCCCTCGCGGCGTCAAGGATACGAGCAACTATTGATGCGTAGACGTCCTCGAACGTGGCGCCGGTGTCATAGAGGTCATCGGTTGACTCGACTTCCCGCTCTGCAGCTAATTGCTCGGCTGCGGGGTGTTTAAGCGTTCGACAAACAACCCGTGTGGACGGATCTCGCAAAACCTGTAGTGCACGAGCAGAGGCTGAGGTGAGGTCACCAGGACCCAACCCAACGACCCAAATGGGACCCGAGCTAGCTGGCAGGGGCAATCCCATATTGACCGTTGTCGGGATTCGGACCCCAGATGCCAATTGCCTCGTCAATGGTCACTACGGCGCTCTCAATCACGCCCTGGAACCACGTGCTGACCTCTACGTTGGCTTTTTGGGCACGAGCTCCGGTCAGCAAGTCCTCGCGTACGTCCTCTAGCTCGGGAACCTCCCGCGAGCTGACAAGAATGAGATGATGCCCGAACTGCGTCTCCACTGGGCCGTATGGGACACCCAATTCAGCATCAAGAGTTGCCTGGCCGAACGTAGGAACGTATCCCGATGGGGACTCGCAGCCGAGATCTCCCCCATCTGGGCCCGACGGGCCAATCGAGTGCTCCACGGCGAGTTCAGCAAAGGTAGTGGCGTCAGCTCCGTCAGCGACAGCCAACAGGAGAATTTCGTCAGCGAGCGCCTCGTCGCTGGCATCAAAGAGGATGTGTGACGCGCATACGTTCGAGAGCGCCTGTAACTGGCTGTTGTATGCCGCCTCAAGCTCGACATCGGTAACTTCTAGAGTTTCTGAGAAGTGCTCAACCATCCTTGTTTGCAGCAACTGCTGAACAACAATGGCATCAACCAGCGGTTCAGTCAGATTCTGGCCGGCTAGAACTTCCTCCCATGGAATCCCTTGGGCTGCAACTACCTCAGCTTTGATCAGCTCCAGTTCTTCGGCGATTTCGTCATCGCTGATTGAGATCCCGACGTCTTCCGCTCCACCCTTGAGGATCGCTGTGATCACCAGCAATTCGAGGTCACGAGCTGTATCTTGCGCTGAACGAACATCTTCGCCCGGACGCAGGTCAGCCAGCTCACCGTAGGTGAAGACAGTGTCGCCAACGCTCCCAGCTGTGGCTCCGCTGGTTCCACACGCTGTGGCAACCAAAGTAAGGGCCGTAAGGATAAAGAAAAGTCGTTTCATGGGCAACATTCTGTAGGGGTCTTCGGTAGCAGCAGAGTGTACCGCCCGCTGGGTTATTGATGAATTCAGCTCCTGGCAACAAGCTGCTTTCAGGTCTTTTCGGCCGGCCACATTTCTCGAATAAACGAGATGAGCCGAGCCACTATCTCAGCGTCTGGCTTCGGCAGAAAGATCGTTGCCTCTGATGGATTGAGCACCGACCGCTTATCTAGACGCGACAGACGTACCTCTTGAGACGCTGAGAGATCCACCGGACCCATCCGCACCTCATTGCGTAGGGCGATGATCTCCTCCAATCCCACGCGAATAGCTTC
>CAXMPE010000105.1:0-4149 GCA_964195245.1 uncultured Verrucomicrobiales bacterium
GTCCTCGCCTGGGAACACGACGTCGGTCACGTCGAAGAGCATGTACACCTCGTTGTCGTGAGGCTCGGCACAGTCGACTATGGGCACCGAGGTGACCTCGGTAGCGTCTAGAGCCTGATCGTCGAAACAGCTACCGACGTCCAACAAGAAAATGCTGTCGCCGGCACACGCTCCCGACAAGAGAGTGACTCTTACCAACATGGTCAGAGCTTTGATATCCATCCGTCCAGTATCGTAAGACCTGAACATATGTCCACTATCTCATTCGATGCCCACTGGACTCGGCCTCGCTCGAAGCTCTTTGAACCAGCATCCTCTATGCCAATGACGACGCAGATCTGCTGCATCATCAGGAATCACTACAAGATGGAACTGGCCAATCTCGATCGGGCCTGAGCAGTAAGGGCAGGTGTAGCGTTTCCTTGCCGCATACGGCTGCACCGGGGTGACTTTTTCGCTCAGCCCGCGAATATCGCCCATACGATTGCCCCCAGCGTAACGATGATTGCACCGGCCATCACTAGGTAGTCGACCGTGGAGTTGTTCTGTGGACGGAACGGATTGAGACCCATAGAAGTAGGTTACTCAGTGCGAACCTGAACCTGAACCAATACCTAGACCCAACGCAAAGCCTTGACTTTGGCATCGACCGACACGACTCATTCCTGGTTCAACGGTCGGGGCATAGCCGGCTAGGCAAGTGCCAAGCCCGTGGTCTTCGCCGCTGGCGCCCTTGACGCTGCCGGTTAAGTCTATGATCGCTGCATGTTGCGAATTGAGGACGTAGGGCCAACGCGGTGGGTCACCCTAGATAATCCCGGCCGCAAGAACGCGATTGTCGACGAGGGTTGGGATCAGTTGGCTGAAGCCTTCGAGGGGTTCGAAGCCTCCGACCAACGGGTAATGGTGCTGACGGGTGCCAACGGAGAGTTCTGTGCGGGAGCTGACCTTTCGGAACGACCAGCTCGAACGACCGTCGAAGCTCATCAGAACATGAGGCGGCTAGAGCGCAGTGTGCTGGCCTTGGCTCATTGCTCGAAACCAACAATTGCTGCGGTCGATGGTGTGGCAGTTGGAGCCGGTCTCAACATGGCACTGCTCTGCGACATAGTGATTGCTTCGGATCGCGCTCGCTTCTCAGAGATCTTTGCTCGCCGCGGACTGACCCTTGACTACGGCGGAACTTGGATCTTGCCTCGACTCGTGGGACTCCAACGAGCGAAGGAGTTGGCGTTGTCCGGCCGGATTATCAGCGCTCAAGAGGCGCTGGAGTACGGGATGTGCCTCGAAGTGATGCCAGCCGAAGTGCTGCCGTCTCGAGCGAAGGAGCTTGCGGAATCACTTGCAGCCAACGCGCCGTTTGCTCAGGCGATGATCAAAGAAGGTCTCAACCGATCTTCAGAATGGTCTCTAGAAGATGCCCTGGTCCATGAGGCAAAGGCTCAGGCAATCTGCCTCACGTCGGCCGACGCCAAGGAAGGGATGGCGGCCTTCACGGAGAAGCGAACAGCCGAGTTCGGCCAGATCTAGACCTCGAACGTAACTATCGGGTAGGCCGGATCTATACCGCGGATCCTGGCGTAGTCGCCGGCATTGGGCCGGGCGTCGAGTTGGCCTTTGTTGGGCCACATTGACATCGCCCGCTCTGCCATGGCGGTGATGCTCAGTGATGGGTTGACTCCGAGGTTCGCGCCGATCGCAGCCCCGTCGACTACGTGCAGGCCCTCGTAGCCAAAGACTCGGTGGTACGGGTCGACGACGCCATCCTCACGCGAGGCACCCACGCAGGCCCCGCCCAAGATATGCGCTGTCGTGGGCACGTCGAGGAGCACCTCATTGAGAGCGCTCCCCGCATGGCCTCCCATGGCCTTGGCCGCCACTCGGGCGGCCTCATTAGCGATAGGGATGTAACTCGGGGGCGGTTCACCGCCGCTCGGCTCCGAGGTCAGCCGGGTGCCGAACCAGCCTTTCCTACGTCGCACTCGTAGGTGGTTGTCATAGCTCTGCATTACCAGCAGGATCACAGAGCGCTCGGACCAACGTCTTACTGAGAGTGATCTGAGGAACACCAGAGGGTGGCGGAAGATGTTTCCGATGAAGCGAAGCTGGCGAGGGATTCGGCCTCCGCCATCGGTGAGGATGGTGGCGAGAAGTCCCATCACGTTACTTCCCTTGCCGTAGCGCACCGGTTCGATATGGGTGCGGGGCTCAGGGTGGAACGACGACGTGATGGCAACGCCCTCGGTGTAGTCAACGTCCGTTTTGGTGGCCGAGGCACCGAGGATGGCTTCGGAGTTAGTACGAACAATGTCGCCTACCCGCGATGACAAATCCGTCAATCGACCGGTATCTGCGAGCTGTAGGAGCAGCTTCGTTGACCCTAGAGCCCCGGCTGCGAACACCACGTGCGTAGCTGTGAACGAGCTCGGTCTCTCACGGATCCAGGCACCCGGTCGGCGGGTTTCTATGCGGTAGCCCCCACCTGAAGCGGGGATCACGTCGACAACCTCATGTTCGGGGTACACGACAGTCCCGGCAGCCTCGGCGAGGTACAGGTAGTTGCGATCGAGCGAGTTCTTCGCGTTGTAGCGACATCCGCTCATACAGCCACCACAGCCGACACACCCACTGCGGCGAGGGCCAGCACCGCCAAAGTAGGGATCGTCAACCTCGAGGTCCGGCTCACCGAAATAGACCCCTACTGGCGTTGGTCGGAACGTGTCCTCGACGCCGAAGTGAGTCGCCACGGTCAGAGCCACGTCGTCTGCAGGGGTGTGGTGAGGATTGTCGGTTACGCCGAGCATCGCCTTGGCAGTGTCGAAGTGTGGAGCCAGCTCGGTCTTCCAGTCGGTGATGCCACCCCACTGGGGATCGTTGTAGAAAGAGTCGTGCGGTTCATAGAGCGTGTTGGCGTACACCAGTGACCCACCGCCGACACCGGCCCCAGAGAGAACGAGTACGTCACGAAGCAAGGTGAGCCGCTGGATGCCTCGCATGCCAAGGCGAGGGAACCAGAAGAACTTGCGGAGGTTCCAGTTGGTTTTGGGGAAGTCCTCTGGGTGATAGCGTCTTCCTGCTTCGAGTACGCCCACGCGGTAGCCCTTCTCGGTCAGACGAAGAGCGGACACACTCCCACCGAATCCGCTTCCAATCACAATGACGTCGTAGTCGTGTCGGCTGTCCATAACCCCCAAGATACCCCACTCCTCCGTACCGGGCACCTCGACGGTCCCGAGCTCGATAGTTGAGCCAAAGAGCAGGATGGGGAGTCCCGGTCCAGCGGACGGAACGCGAAATCTGGGACTAGCGCCCCTCTAGCGACTTCGATCGATGTCGCTTACGTTCGGTGTGTGTTCTTCTCAGTACATTCGGTCGCCCTTGTGGGCGTTGAGCCGCGCCCGGTCATCGCCGAGGCCCACGTCTACACAGCTCAGGATGCATCGTTTCGGATAGTGGGTCTCCCAGACACGGCCATTCGGGAGGCCTCGGCACGAATCCTTTCTTCCATGTCAGCCTCCAGCATCCGACGGCAGAACTCGGCGATTGTTGTCAACCTGGCTCCGGCAGATCTGCGGAAGCAGGGGAGCGCGTACGACCTCCCCATGGCGTTAGCCGCGTTGGGCGCTTCGGGCCTCGCCGCGCGGGCGCAGGTAGTGGCCCTCGGGGAACTTGCTCTCGACGGTTCCTTGCGAAGCGTTCGGGGAGGTGTGGGTGCTGCGATGGTCGCGAGGGATATGGAAGTTCCTTGCCTCCTCCCACCTAAAGCCGCAGCCGATGCTGCTGTCGTGGCTGACGCAGACATTCGCGTGGTCAGATCATTGGCCGAAGCGCTCGGCGTGATGGGAGGGACCTTCGATGGGGGAGACCTGCCAGATATCGCTGTTGTTGAGGAGCAGAGCGGAAGGGATCTCGCTGTCTTACGAGGGCAAGTTCGACCGAGGCGGGCGCTGGAGGTAGCAGCAGCAGGGGGACATCATCTTCTGCTGTCGGGTCCGCCGGGGAGCGGCAAGACGTTGTTGGCGTCTTGTCCCCCAGGGATTCTGCCACCTCTGACTGACGAAGAAGCCTTGGAGGTCGGGTTGGTATGGTCCTCGTCGTCCATGCAGCGACGATCGCTCAGGACGCCGCCTTTCAGAGATCCCCATCACT
>CAXMPE010000106.1:0-4477 GCA_964195245.1 uncultured Verrucomicrobiales bacterium
CTTCCAGAGCATTCCGAAGTGCGGCTCAACCATCTTGTTCTCAGGGGGCAGGTTGAGCCAGATCTGGAACAACTCCATGGTGTTCGATCCTTCGCTGTGCAACAGAGGGAACATCTCCGAGTGCATGATCCCCGAGCCAGCAGTCAGCCACTGGGTGTCGCCCTGCCCGTAACGAGCGGTGGCGCCGAGCGAGTCCGAATGGTCGGTAAAGCCTTGCTGTTGCACGGTTACCGTCTCGAAACCGCGATGTGGATGCTGGGGGAATCCGGGTACCTCGTGCCCGTGATACATGCTCCAGCCGTCTCGGTAGGAGAAGTCGGAGCCGATGTTCCGGCCGCCAAGAGCATTCTGATTGATGCCCTGGCGCTCGTTGCCTGCTGGGTACTCATCGAGGTGGTGGACAGTGAAGATGAAGGGATCGAAGCAAGTCCACGGCTGTTGCAGTGGAAGCGTCTCGAGCACTGGCGATTTCGTCATTCTTCTCCATCCACGGTCTGCCACCAAACTACAGGTCGGCAACCGATAGTGGCGACGGCTACTGCGTGGGGTACCCGATCGTTCCCAGGGCTTCTCCGATTTCATCCAGGATCACGGGGTCGTCGATCGTGGCGGGCATTGTCCATGGTTCGCCGTCGGCGATCTTGCGCATTGTGCCTCTCAAGACCTTCCCGGATCGGGTCTTGGGGAGGCGGCTCACGATCGCAGCTTTCTTGAAGGCTGCGACTGGCCCGATACGTGTCCGGACGTCTCGGATGAGTTCCGCCACTATGTCGCTGTCTGAACGATCCACCCCGGACTGAAGGACGGCGAGTCCGACGGGTAGCTGCCCTTTCAGGTCGTCTGCCACACCAATCACAGCGCACTCGGCCACATCCGGATGGTCGGCCAAAATCTCTTCCATTGCCCCAGTAGAAAGTCTGTGGCCAGCAACGTTGATGATGTCATCGATGCGGCTCATGATGGAAAGGGCTCCATCGGCGTCCTTGAACCCTGCGTCGCCGGTGAGGTAGAAGCCGGGATATCGGTCGAGGTATGAACTGACGTATCCAGCATCGTCCTTCCAGAGCGTGGCAAGGGTCCCAGGCGGCATTGGCAGCTTGATAACCACGGAACCTATCTCCCCGACTGGTACCTGTGCGCCTGCTTCGTCAAGTACTTGAACGTCATAGGTCGGGACCGCCACACCGGCTGAACCCGGTGGGATTGGCAGGTGTTCGATTCCCAAAGGTGTCGCTGTCACTGACCAGCCCGTTTCCGTTTGCCACCAATGGTCGATGACCGGAACACCGAGCTTGTCTTCGGCCCAGTGCAGCGTATCTGGGTCACATCGCTCACCGGCGAGAAACAGAGCTCTGAAGCTGCTGGTGTCGTACTTCTCAAGGTAGGCCCCGGACGGGTCGTCCCTCTTAATGGCCCGGAAAGCAGTAGGCGCGGTGAAGAGAACCTCTACCTTGTGTTCTGAGATCACCCGCCAGAAGGCTCCCGGATCAGGGGTACCCACTGGCTTACCTTCGTAGAGGACCGTTGTGCATCCGGCGAGAAGGGGGGCGTAGACAATGTAGGAGTGACCCACCACCCATCCAACGTCAGACGCTGCCCAAAAGACGCCTCCAGGATCGACATCGTAGATGTTCTTCATGGACCAAGCCAGAGCCACGGCGTGGCCTCCGTTGTCTCGGACGATGCCTTTCGGAATGCCGGTGGTTCCTGACGTATAGAGGATGTAGAGGGGGTCCGTCGCGAGCACAGGGACGCAGGCAGCTGGCTGGGCGCCTTCAAGAGCCTCATTCCAAGTGATGTCTCTCCCTGCCACGAGGTCAGCCGTCAGCTGCGGACGTTGGAGAATGACGCAGTGCTCCACCCCGGCCGTTGAGAGCTCGATCGCTTCGTCCAGTAGGGGCTTATACGCGATGGTTTTTCCAGGTTCCAAACCGCAGGAAGCCGATATGATCGCCTTGGGGGTTGCGTCGTCGATACGGGTAGCTAGTTCACTGGCGGCGAAGCCGCCGAACACCACGGAGTGAACAGCCCCGATCCGTGCACAGGCGAGCATTGAGATGACTGCTGCGGGCGTCATGGGTAGGTAGATGATGACTCGGTCGCCCTTGGTGATCCCGAGGTCGGTGAGTGCTCCCGCGAACAACGCCACCCGGTCGCGCAACTCCCGGAAACTGATCCGCTCCACAGTGTCGACCATCGCGCTGTCGTATATGAGGGCGGCTTGATCACCGCGGCCGTTCTCGACGTGTCGATCAACTGCGTTCCAGCAGGTGTTCAGTACGCCGTCGGTGAACCATCGATAAAACGGAGGATTGTCAGAGTTGAGCACAATCGTTGGGGAGACATCCCATTCGATGGCCTCGGCAGCTGCGCCCCAGAATTCTTCTGGGTTGGCTATTGCTTGGTCGTAGAGCTGTTGATATCCCACAAGACGAGCGTAGTAGGGCTCGCCTCCGCACGGAGCAGGGAGGCGCCTCCACCAGTCCTGGTTGGGTACTTTGTGGCTTGCGAGCGGCTCGGGGTATCTGACCTAGGAGGGTCAAAGGCCTAGGCGTGCCCCCATCTGGCTCGTTGCGCTCGCCTGTCTTCCCCGCGAGCGGGCGAAGAAAGCGCGTACTAGCGCCAAGGTATAGGAGTATTGCGCTTCCTTACCCGTTTACGGGGAAGGTGCCCCGTAGGGGCGGATGGGGCAGCCCGAGCGAACCACCAGCCTCGAGATATTCAGGGGTAGTTCAGGTCTAGGTCCAGGTTTAGGTCGGGCTCCCCTACCCAACTTCCTCGAACGGCCTCTTTTGCTTGAAGAGAGACTCTTCGAAAGGTGTCTCGGTCCGAAGCAACGCCATCCGCCAGTGGGGTGATGGTCCCAGCAACCAACGAAGGGCGCCGACTGCGGTTCGGGACACGAACAGGGGCGTAGGTCTAGGCGTGATGTCGACAATCTCTTTGAGCCTTGGTGGAAGGGTGACCAGGGCTGCGTCGGCCAGTAGAAAGTAGCCGAGCATAGGACCGGGGTCGAGAGGAGGTCGCCTTAGGAACGCGAGCGCTTCGTCGAGTCCCGGAGACCTCCCAAGATCGGGGTGATCGCCGATCCAGAGATGGAGTTCGTGGGCTGTCCGCGGCAATGGATCGGCGCCGAGGCGAGCCCCTATTCGCGCCTGCTCCTGCACGAACTGGTCGGCCTCGGGTTCGGTGAGCTTTCTCTTGCCGAACGCCTGATTTGCCACCAGGAACGAGTCGGTGAGCGAGTTGTGCACCCAGGCGCCCAAGCCGGCCATGTTTGCGGAGTATCGAACCTCTCGGTGTGACTTACCCTGTACTGGTCGGTGGGCCTTTCGAACCTCTGCAAGTGATTGCTCAACTTCGGGCGTGGCGCCGTAGGAAGTGCCCGTGACGTAGGCAGCCGTGCGAGAGAGCCGGCCGAGCGGGTCTTCTCTGAAGGCTGAGTGATCCATGACACCCGCGACTACCTCAGGGTGGGTTGCCTGAATGATGAGCGCCCTGATGCCACCGACGAAGGTGGCAGCGTCTGAGAGCAGTTCCCAGCTGATGGAGTTGGGCCCAATGAGACCGGGATCTCCCATATGGCCGAGCGTGTGCTCAAGAGGGTCGTCGACATGGGCAAAGAGACCGGATGCGGTTGCAACCATGCGTCTTCTAACAAGATCAATCGAGCTGAGCATGCCGTAACGCTACTGGGCGAGGGGACAAGAGAGAAGTTTGCGGTGGGTGGGTCGGGCCCACCCACCGCAAACGTTCAGCCGCTACTGATGGGAGATTGCGTCGAGCACGTTCAGATGAGCGGCTTTGTGGGCCGGTCTCAGTGAGGCGACGACACCGACTAACCCTCCGAGCACGACCCACAGGCCAAGTTGAGCCCATGGAAGGCTGAGCGAACTCAGTCCGGCATCGTCTAGGGAGGTGACAATTGCCCACCCAAGCCCGGTGCCGACTATGACACCGAGGACGGAGCCGAAGATCCCGATGATGGCTGCTTCCCAGCGAATCATGGCTGACGTCTTTGCTCTGCCCATTCCGACCGCTCGAAGGAGACCGATCTCGCGAGTGCGCTCGGAGACCGACAAGGTCAGAGTGTTGGCGATGCCGATCATTGCGATCAGCAGCGCCAGACCGAGAAGACCGTAGAACAGCGTAACGATTTGGTCGACTTGAGCTTCTGCCGTTGAGATCGCCTGTGATGCCGTCGAAACGTCAGCGACTGGGAAGTCGGTGAGTGCTGCTTCAACGAACGCCTGCCCCTCCTCAGGGGTGATGCCGTCGGCGAGTTTCACCAACCCAATGTTTGCAGTTTGCTGGGTGTCGTAAGTGGTGAACGTCTCTTGTGACACCATGAAGCGGCCAAAGGTCGCATCCTCGAACGTGCCGACAACCTCGATCGAGAAGGCTTTACCACCCATGCTGGCTTCGATGACTTCTCCTACCACCCACCCGTGCTCTTCCATAGTTTCCGGGTTCACTA
>CAXMPE010000107.1:0-4055 GCA_964195245.1 uncultured Verrucomicrobiales bacterium
CGACTCTCGAGCCACCGCCTCCGATGGATCCGGCGGCCTCCCCACGGGTTCCTCCATCATCGACCCTGGCACCACCAACTTCCCAAGCTTCTCCGTCGACCAGCCAGGTACCCATGCCCGCTCAGGTGACGACAACCACCAGTCCAACTCCGACCACAACCCAACCTCTAACTCCGACCACGACCACGACCACGACCCAACCTCCTACGACGACGGCAGCCCCGACAACAACCCAGGTACCAACGACAACGACGGCTGCGCCTGAGGGCTCATTCAATTCGAGCTATGAGTCCGAATTTCGCGGACTGATCAATAGCTTGCGTTCG
The DNA here is from genome assembly GCA_964195245.1 of uncultured Verrucomicrobiales bacterium. Classification (GTDB taxonomy): domain Bacteria; phylum Actinomycetota; class Acidimicrobiia; order Spongiisociales; family JAENVV01; genus CAXMPE01. Next base: position 327 of record CAXMPE010000107.1, read on the forward strand.
AGTTCCTTGGCCGCTGATTCATCGCTCAACTCGTATGCCCGAAGTTGGGCAAAACACATGGCCGACACAGGGGACTTCACCCACTCGAACATAGGCAGTTTGCTGGATCCGTGGCAGGGCGTCGGAGAAAACATTGCTTGGGGTTACTCCGTGTCGGCGATGTTCGACGGTCTCAACGCCAGCTCAGGTCATCACGCGAACATGGTGAGCACCACGTTCACGCACGTCGGTGTCGGTGTCTGGGTCGGCGCAGATGGCCGCATCTGGACAGTCCATGTCTTCGCCGGCTAGCTCCCTCCATATCTTGGCGTAGATCTCGGGGATATCTCCCGGTTTTTCGCGCCACGACTATTGGTGTAGTCCCCTAGCAGTAGAGCTTCTGACCCCGTTGATAGGCGATCTTCTCACTAAAGGCCCCGCTCGGCGGCCCAACGGATAATCTCTCTGCGGTTGGTCAACTGGAGCTTTCTCAGCACTGATGACACATGAGTCTCGACCGTCTTGGGAGAGCAACCAAGCTCTTCGGCTATCTCAGGATTCGTGTAGCCCTTGGCAGTCTCGATGAGGACTTCTCGCTCTCGCGGTGTGAGCAGGTCAACCACCGGATCGATATCACCCACCTCCACTGTGTCGAAGGCCTGAGCAAGGAATCCCGCCAACTCTGGGGAGAAGAATGGGTTCCCACCAGCCACCGCCTCGATAGCGACCACGAGTCTCTCTCTGTCAGCGTCATTCTTAGTGACGTACCCTTGGGCTCCTGCCCGGAGAACCCCGATGACATCTTCAGGTTGGGCGGAAGCCGAAAGCGCGAGAAAGGCAATATCAGGGTTGACGGCTTTCACCTTCTCGATGACGAAGGCTCCCCCGCCTCCAGGCATCTGAACGTCACACAGCACCACGTCGGGTGCGCGCTCAAGGATCATCTCCGCTCCTGCCCTAGGGTCATCGGCTTCGCCAATTACCTCCACATCGTGCTCGATGAGCGCTCGGATGCCAGCCCTAGCTATTTCGTGATCGTCTACCAAGAAGACTCGTAGTTTGCTCATGAGTCAACCCTAGGCACCGACATTTCAATGGCAGTCCCGCGACCGGCGCCAGATCGTATCTCAACAGTTCCGCCGGCTTGCTCAATGGGCGCCCTGATGGACGACCCGAGTCCGAACCCTTCTGTCTCCTCAGCGGGGGCGAAGCCGACGCCTCGATCCCTTATCAGCACCGTTACAGTGGACGCTGTCACCTCAGCGAAGAGGTGTACCTTCGCCTCTCCGGAGTGCTTGGCTGCGTTCACCAACGCCTCTCTCGCAGCTGTCGACACCGCATCGGTGATACTGGCTTGATCGGTGTCTCCAATGATGACACGCTCGATCCGGACGTCGTGCAGATCCTCTACATCATTAGCAACTGCCCTCAAAGAGTCAGCAAGTCGGGTGCCCCCATTTCCCCGCATGTCAGAGAGCAAGAACCTGAGTTCGCGCTCTTGGCGGCGCGCGAGCCGACGCACTTGGTCGGGCTCATCTGCGTTGCCCTGCAAGACAACCAGGGTCTGGATCGCCGAGTCATGCAACTTCCCAGCGAGCTTGGCTCGCTCCTCAGACCGGACGCGCCGCTCCCGTTCTTCGCCGAGCTCCTGCTCAGCCGCTTCACGGCGTCGGTCCATAACCCGAAGCCACCTAAAGCCAAGGCCCAGAATGCTGACCACGACAACGTTCGAAAGCATCGAGCGAACGAGCGCAATTGCATCAAACGGCTGCGGAGAAACATTGGCCCCGAGGATCTGGGAAGCAATCAGCAAAGCTACGCCCACCATGGCGAATCTAAGACGTAGGGCATAAATGACGAACATCAGCCAACTAATCGGATAGCCGCCAAAGTAGATATTGCTGGCTCCAGCTAGCCACGGAGCCAGAGCGATACCCAACGCAACCACACCGTCTACCAGTAGGAACCGCCACCCGCTAATGAACTCGGGGTGTCCTGCTCCCCTGCTGAGAGCCAGAAAGGTGAACAGCAGACCAGCAAAGAGGGAGCCCCACACATACAGCTGGTTCGCCTCAGGATCTGTGACCAGAGTGACACCGGCAAGGATCGCCATCCACAAGAAGGCAACAAGTCTGAAGACTAGAACCGTTCGAAGCAGCGTGTTTTCTGTACTTCCCATGCGCCAAGGGTAGAGGGTTGAAACCGAGCTATGATCGCTCCGGTGACCTCTCCTACGACCGCCCCTCGTACTTCACGTGGAGAGTTCCTCACCATGATGGCGACTCTGATGGCCCTCATGGCGATCAGTACCGACGCAATGCTCCCCGCCTTTCCGGCAATCAGGGAGCACTTCGGTCTTGTGGCAGACTCGACGGCCACCACCGGCATCATCTCATGGTTCTTCTTCGGCATCGCCATAAGCCAACTGATCTATGGTCCGTTGGCAGATCGGTTCGGCCGCAAGCCGATCCTGTTCCTCGGCCTGGGAATCTACGTCGTATCAGCTGTTTGGGCCTCTCTCGCGCCAACACTCTCCATGCTTTACGTCGCCCGTTTCTTCTGGGGCCTTGGTGCTGCGGGCCCCCGCGTCGTCGTGCTGTCTGTAGTGCGAGACCGATTCGAAGGTGAGGTGATGGCGAAGGCGTTGTCGATCATTCTGGGAATCTTCATTCTTGTGCCTGTCGGGGCCCCGGCATTGGGCGCTGCTCTCATCAGTTTCTTGCCCTGGCAATCGGTGTTCTGGTTCCCAGCGGTGCTCGCCGTAGCTGTGGGGGTTTGGGCCCTGCGCCTACGGGAGACCTTGAACCCCAAGGATCGGATAGAGTTGCGTCCCAGGAGAATCGCTCGAGCAGCGGGCGAGGTTATCCGTCATCGAGCGACCCTTAGCTTCGCCCTCGCCGGAGGCCTCGCGTCGGCGGTCTTGTTTACTTGGCTCAACCTTGCTGAGCTCATCGTGGGCGACGCATACGGTCGTCCCGACATCTTCCCCTACGTCTTCGGTGGTACCGCTGTCTTCACAGGGGTGGCCATGTTCACCAACGGGCGGCTCATCGATCGCTTCACTCTCCCCGGGGTCATTCGAAAGGCTGGCTCGCTCTTCCCTATCGCTGCGCTGGGGCTGACCGCAATCACCTTCGCCGCAGGCGGGACACCGCCTATGTGGCAATTCTTGACTGGCCTCATTGTTCTGTTCATGTCTTTCGGGCTCCTGGCATCAAATCTCAACACCGTGGCGATGTTGCCGCTCGGCCACATCGCCGGCACCGCGGCTGCTGTCATCGGAGCCTTGACGATGCTTATTGGAGTAGTGCTGGCTCTCATCCCGACTGCATTCTTCTCAGGCGACTTGATCTCATTTTCAGTCTCGACGCTCGTCTTTGCCGCAGTCGGATTTTTCTTCATTCTGAAAGGCCAGAGGGCAACCGCGCCCATTTAGGGAGAGCGAAACCGCGCAGGTCGGGTAACTCGAGAGTGTTGCTTCGCTCGGGTTGCCCCCTCCGTCTGCTTCGCAGACACCTCCCCCGCTCCGCTGGGGAGGAAGCGTTTACGGCGACTTCTACTCTGTCCAGGTCATGATCGCGAAGCTAGCGGTGGCGCTTGCTACTAAGCGACCTTGCTCATCTGTCGTTTTCGCCTCAAGGTGAACGACACTCTTGCCCGTTGTCAGCACCTTCGCCTTTGCGGTGAGCTGGCCATCTGCGGCTGGACGATGAAAGCGTATGTGGAGCTCAATGGTCGCGCAGGTTTGAC
>CAXMPE010000108.1:0-3011 GCA_964195245.1 uncultured Verrucomicrobiales bacterium
GTCCACGGCCTCCCTCCCGAGCGCCGGGGTGTCGGCGAGAACCACGTCCTCAAGGCCAGCTAGGGCCAGAGTTTCAACAAGGTCAGGGCCCAGCTCTCCAGTTGCGTCAACCACCACATAGGAGGGGGAAAACGACTCGCCAGAAAAGGCATCGCCACCAACTGAAGAAAGTACGAAGGCGAGTACCAAAGGAGCCAGGATCGCCATAATGAAGAAGGATCTATCTCGCAACCGGTTCTTCAAGTCCTTGGTCGCGATAATGAGAATGGTCCGCATGATCAGTCCCTCAGCGCCTTGCCGGTGAGGTTCAAGAACACAGCTTCGAGATCAGGCTGACGGATCTGTACTCCTCGAACGATCGCTCCGGCCTCCCCAACCTTCGCAAGCATCTCGGCGAGATGAGCCCCAGCCTCCGGCAGTAGCACCTCGACGGTGTTCTCTACGTCAGTGGCAGAGTCAACAAACGGAAGACTGGCGAGAGCAGCAACCGCAGCTGCTGATTGGGAAGCCACGGAGATCTCCACTCGATCCTGCTCCCCTACCGTGCTGACCAACTCCGCCTGGGTACCCTGAGCAATCAGGGTGCCCTCATCCATTACCCCAATACGGTCACAAAGTCGTTCTGCTTCCTCCATGTAATGGGTGGTGTAGAGCACTGCCAAACCTCTGTTGCCCAATTCCTCGACCGACTGGAGTATGGCGTTCCTACTCTGTGGATCCACCCCTACCGTCGGCTCGTCAAGGATGAGAAGCTTGGGGCGTTGCACTAGGCCGACTCCAATATTGAGCCGACGCTGCATGCCTCCTGAGAACGTCTTGGTCGGATCGTCGGCCCTATCCCGGAGGCCAACCGTTTCGAGGACCTCGGAAACTCTGCCTGCAGCAACACTCTTATCCAATCCTTGAAGGCGAGCAAAAAACAGCAGGTTCTCAGCGGCGGTGAGCTCGGGGTAAATCGCGATCTCCTGGGGAACATACCCAATCAGACCGCGGACATCAACCGCACCCACCGACATCGGCTCACCGCCTACCAGAACAGATCCGGCATCGGCGCTCAACAACCCAGCAATCATCGAGATCGTGGTGGTCTTACCCGCACCGTTGGGGCCCAACAGGCCGTAGGTCTCACCTTCTTCGATGGAGAAGCTGACGTCGTTAACCGCCGCCCTCTCACCGAAGCTCTTTTTCAAGTGCTCTACTTTGAGCATCTTGTGCCCTCCTCTATAAGTGCTTTCTAAAACTCAGTGAGCGATCAATGACAATTGCCCTTGCGTCGGTTCTGCACAACAGAACCACGGCTCGCTCAGGCGTGGAACAGCTCCACGGGAGAGACTCGGAACGGGCATCCGCCGACCCGTCACCTCACCGATCTTCTTCACCAGCCTGCCCAATACCGCGATGTTCTCATCGTCCGTTCCCTGCTCAACGATCTCGCTCAATGCCTCCGCGAGATCATCCATTTCTTCATCTGGAGCTGCCCAAAGCCAACTCAACCCATCAGGATCTCTGCCGGTCAGATGAGCCGACATCTCAGCCGTGGCAAGCAGGAGAGATCCATCAGGAATCAAGAGGCGAATAGCCAACTGAACGGGATCTACGTTGCCCCACAACTCCATTTCGTCCAAGAAGTCCACCATGTCTGCGACATCCTGGGTCCTAGTCCATGGAGTGAACGGCAGCCACGTCGGCCGAACTTCGATCCCAACGTCTCTAAGGAGATGGACAGCCTCAGCCATGTCCGCCCTTGTATGGCCCTTATCAAGAATCTCGAGAACAGAATCGTTGGTGTGCTCAAAGGCCGAGACCACAAAGGCGACTCCGTAGTCGGCGACTTCCTGCCAGATCTCTCGATGCTTGAGGATGTGTTCCACCTTCACCGTGATGTCAAACGTGACATCGGGATTGAGCTGGTGTGCCTCTTTGAGGATGCCAAGCGCGTGAGCTGGCCCATTCAGGAAGTCTGGATCGCCGAAGGTGACATGCTCCGCACCCTGAGCAACCTGAGTTGCTAGATCACCGAGCACCACATCCTTTTGTACTATCCGGTAGCGGCCGTCATAGACCACCGGTAGCGGACAGTGTTTGCATCTGTACCGACAGCCGTGGCTTGCTTCGACGTAGCCCGAGGAGAACGAGTCTTCGCCTCTCTGGAGCATCGCGTACTCGGTGATCGGTGGAAGATCATCCCGCAGAGGGATCAGGAACTTTGTCATCGCCCGGGATTCCACAAGCCCGCTCACTTCTCCCTGTACCCAAGCCAGCAGAGGACCCTGATACTCGCCAACAAGAAGCGCGTCGGCGAGGCGCTCCAACCGATCCTCGGCTCCGATCCCGGCGTACAATCCGTAGAAAGCTATCGGCAACTTGGGGTTCAAGAACTTCAACTCTTCAGCCGCCGCTATCCCAAGCCGCAACGCTGTATGCATTGGCACCGAGATGGCAGCCTTGTCGGCCCACTGCACGTCGTCACCGGACAACGTCTCCACACTCAAGTCGCGAGCCCGGACTTGGTAACCAGCCTCAACGAGAGCTGCCTTTGGCGAGGCGAGGTGTACCGGTTGGTGGCCTAGTTCATATGTGGAGAGCAACAAGACATTCACAGCAGAACTCTACCTGTGCGTCAGAGCTTGACGGTAGTGTTCAGCCATGCCTCAACCCCCCAAGAGAACTCGCGTCGGTGCTTACGGCCTCGCCGCTCGCGCCAGCGAAATCCTGCTGGTGAAAATTTCGCCTACCGACCCCTCAGCAGGGAAGTGGACCCTCCCGGGCGGCGGTGTCAATTGGGGTGAGACCTTAGAGGAGGCGCTTCATCGTGAATTCATGGAGGAGACAGGACTCACCTGTCTTATGGGCGGTTGGGCGTTCGAAATCGGCTTCCACGCCATCGGAAAAGACGGTAAGGGCGTCTTCGTTCATCAAATCGTCTTTGAAGTCGAGGCATCCAACGGCGTACCTGAGGTGATCGAGGTTGACGGTTCCACCGAGCGAGTCGAGTGGGTCCCGCTCACCAA
>CAXMPE010000109.1:0-2250 GCA_964195245.1 uncultured Verrucomicrobiales bacterium
GCCAACTCGTTCATGAGCTCGGTATCAACCTGCAGTCGGCCAGCCGTATCGACAATCACGACATCATGACCAGCGCGGGTGGCCTCCTTCATGGCAGCCTTGACCACTCTTGTCGGCTTCGACTTCTGCTCGGCGTAGACCGGCACGTCGATCCGGGCACCGAGTTGCTGCAGCTGTTCGATGGCAGCGGGTCGAGCGAGATCGGCAGCCACCAGCATGGGGCGTCGGCCTTCAGACTTGAGCCGGTTGGCGAGTTTCGCCGCTGTGGTTGTCTTACCAGAACCCTGAAGGCCCACCATGAGAATCGTCAAAGGAGGGGAGCTAGGTGACGCCAGCGGCACCGTCTCGGCTCCCAAGGTACTGACGAGCTCTTCATTCACGATCTTGATGACTTGTTGGCCTGGCGTCAGCGAATCATGCACCTCAACACCAAGGGCCCGTAACTTGATCCGATCCAGAAGGGCACCAACCACGCCCACATTGACGTCAGCTTCCAGCAACGCCAGACGCACCTCTGAGAGGACCGACTCCACCTGCGGTTCGGTGATTTTGCCGCGACCGGTAAGCCCAGAAAAGATGGAAGAAAATCGGTCCGTTAGTTGATCAAACACGGGGGTAGCTTAAGCCCAACGAAGACTAGAACTAAAACTAGGACTCAACCCCAAACCCAGCTGGCCACGCTATCAGCGGTGGGTCGCGCTCGGCGAACGAACAGCTTTCATCAAACCGACCAAGGCCTGCCGGGTGGCCTCCATTTCCTTCTCGACGGGAGCGACAGACGCCTCCGGGACGTGCGAGAGTTCAACGGCAATCCCAAATTGGGTTTCCACTTCATGAAGGGAGCCCAAGGCAATCGAAAGAAAGTGCAGGAAGCTGGCAGAGGTAGCTCGCCCAGCCCCTTCAGCAATGTTCGACGGGACCGATAACGCCGACCGCCTCAGCTGCGAACCGAGTTCGAATCGTTGGTTCAAGGGAAGCCCATCAGTGGCTCTCATCACGAGAACACAGAGCGATCTGGCATGTAGATAGGCCGGATACCCACGAAAATTCCTCATACGGCAGACTATGCCAAGAAGGAGTGACAGAAACTAGAATCGAACCCTCCCCCCTCTGCTCTACGCAAGGGGTTGGGCTGTCCTAGTTCTAGTTCTAGTCCTAGTTGCCCTTCTCCCCTTAGACTTACGCTCTATGTCACTCCTCGACTCTATCGACGACCCAAAAGACCTGTTGCGGTTGGACCACGGCCAGTTGGAAGTGCTGTCAGGGGAGATCCGGTCGTTCCTCATCGACCACATGTCACATACAGGCGGTCACCTGTCGCCCAACCTGGGTGTGGTGGAACTCACCTTGGCGCTTCATCGGATATTCGACTCGCCTAAGGATCGCATCTTGTTCGACGTGGGGCATCAGGCCTACACCCACAAGTTGGTTACTGGCAGACGAGACCTCTTCACGACCCTCCGCCAAGACGGCGGGCTGTCGGGATACCCAAACCCGGCCGAGAGTAAGCACGATTTCGTGGAGAACAGCCACTCCTCCACCTCCCTCTCCTATGCCATGGGGATGGCCAAAGCGAGAGACAATGAGGACGACTTCGTGGTCGCGGTTATCGGCGACGGTGCTCTCACCGGTGGCATGGCCTACGAGGCGCTCAATCACATCGCCCAGGAGAAGCCAAAGGGCCTGATCATTGTGCTCAACGACAACGGCCGGTCCTATGCGCCAACGGTTGGCGGGCTTGCAGAACACTTGTCCCGACTCCGTGTTGATCACCGGTACGAAGACGCAAAACAGGCGCTGGGCCGAATGTTGGGCAAGCTACCAGTCGTTGGAGATTTCGCTGAGGAAGCGGCCGTCCGAATGAAAGACACCCTCAAAGAGATGGTGCAGCCCCTCACCTTTTTCGATGTCTTGGGGCTCAAGTACACGGGGCCCATCAACGGGCATGACCTCCCTCTCCTTGAAGAGACCTTCGCTAGAGCCAAGGAGTTCGAGGAGCCAGTAGTGATTCACATCGCCACTGAGAAGGGGCGCGGCTACGGCCCGGCGATCCTCGACGAACAAGAGAAACTCCATGGAGTTGGCAAGTTCGAGGTAGCAAGTGGCAAGCCGCTTTCTAACGGCTTCACGATGACCCAGGTGTTCGAGAGCGCTCTTCTCGAAATCGCCGATGCCGACCCATCTATCGTTGCGGTCACTGCAGCCATGCAGTCTCCCACCGGACTCAACGCAATGGCTGCCAAGTACCCA
>CAXMPE010000110.1:0-4538 GCA_964195245.1 uncultured Verrucomicrobiales bacterium
CTAGACCCAACCCCTAAAACCGTCTTGGGTCCAGTTGTGGTTGTGGTTGTGGTTGTGGTTGTGGTTGTGGTTGTGGTTGTGGTTGTGGTTGTTGTTGTTGTTGTCTCCGGGGTAACTAGGCTCATGGTATGACTGAGTCCCCACCCGAAGCGAAGCCATTCACAGCGATTGCCGAATGGCTCGTAGCTCATCATCGGCAGGTCCTAGCCCTTACCGGGCTTTTGACGATCCTCAGCGTTGCCCTATTCATGCGGATGGAGTTCAACGCTGATATTTCCTCGTTCATGACAGAAGGGAGCGAGGAAGGTGCTGCCTTTTCTGAGCTCCAAGAGAAGTATGAGACTTCGGACCCGATCAACATTGTGCTCACCCTTCCCGAAGGCGAGACGTTCTTAGATGGAGGGGCTCTCGCGGATCTTGCTCGGGATCGAGATCTAGTCGCTGCGTTGGACGAAGTGGGTCTGGTGACCAGTCTGGTGCCCGAGACCAACCCGCTCACCGGCGAGGCGTTTAGCCCGGCGTTCTTCGAGGGGCTGCCTGCTCAGGCGGTTGGCCAGATCGCGGGATCCAATCCGTTCGCTGACCTGCTGCTCTCAGCTGATGGGAGGCACACGATGCTCTTGGCTATCCCGTCAGGAGATGGAATTGCTGCGGTCGAAGCGATCCAAGGAGCAGCGTTCAACGAGCGCTTCGCTGTCATTGTGTCGGGCAATCCGGCCATCTTTGCTGAAATCACGGGCATCCTGAGTTTGTTCTTGCTGCTCATTCCGCCAGTCATCATCGTCCTCCTGTTGAGCGTCTTTTATGTCAACGTGGGGGACAAGCGCCTTACTTTGCTCTCTATCTTCCCGGCCATCGTGGGCAGTCTTTGGACGTTTGGCGTCATATTTGGCGTCGGCAAACCAATCGACATCGTCATGGTGATAGTTCCGATCTTTGTGATCGTCATGGGTTCGGCCGATGGGCTCCACTTCGTCACTCACTTTCAAGACGTCGCTGCCAAGACTGACGATCCTGTGGAGCGAGTTCGCTCAACTCTGCATCAGGTGGGGAAGCCAATGATCCTCACCACGGTCTCAACAGCTGTTGGCTTCCTCTCGCTGTTCGCAGCCGACGTTGGCCCCATCCGGCAAATGGGACTCTTCGCGGCCGTCGGGATCTCGCTTGCGGGGCTAATTTCCTTCTTCAGTCTTCCCGCCGTCCTCACGCTCGCCAACATAAAGGGTCGCGAGCGTCCAACCAAAGTGGGCGGGGCACTGATACGGGGGCTGCAAACCGCTGTCCGCTCCAGGATTCCCGCTCTCGGTTTGGCTGTGGTGCTCGTTGCTTTCGCCGCGTTCTCGATTCCAAAGTTACAAGTGGACGCGGATCCGCTCTTTATGTTTGGTGACGACCACGAGCTCCGGCAGTCGTTCCAGGCGACCGAGGATCTCTTCGGTGGCGCTGCTCCGCTTGTGGGAGAGTTCGCCTTCAACCCGTCAGATCCTGTGGGCTCACTGGCAGATGCCAAGGCGGCGACAGTCAGGCTGGAGTCACTTCCATCCGTAAGGTCAGTCGTCTCGGTTGCTTCGTTGGCCGATGCCTTGCCACCTGAGCAGCTCGCAGGAGTCCTTTCGGGCGAAGTTGAGCTCCCTACCGGAACGATGGTCAGTGATGACGGGCTGCGCTTCATGGTGCTGACCCAAGACCTTGATGGAGCCGGGCTTGACGAGTTGGCCCAATTGGTCGAATCTGATCCAACCATCACCAGCCTGACAGGGTTGACGGTCATCTGGGATGCCATGGCCAGCCTTGTTCTCAAGGCCCAGATCTGGTCGGTGGCTACAGCCCTCCTCCTTGTCGGAATCATGCTCTTTGCGACGTACCGGAACCTTCGGCTCACGCTTGTTGCGATGGTCCCGCTGGTCCTCACAATCGGGGTTCTGCTGGGGTTCATTGGGATCTCTGGCATCAACCTCAACCTCATCACGGCTGTGGCTTCGTCGATCGTGATTGGGGTGGGCATTGACTACGCCATCCATTTCGTGGCCGCGATCCAACACGCCGAGAGAGACGGCCCTGGCTACGTGCACCGTGCGCTCCAATCTGCTGGCCGACCGATTGTCGCCAACGCACTCGGCATTGCCATCGGGCTAACCGGCCTTTGGTTGAGCCCACTTGCACCGCACCATCACATCTCACTGATCATGTGGGTCTCGATGACCGTGGCAGCTGCCAGCGCACTGATCCTCATCCCGGCTCTCTTGCCGAGGGACGCGGTCGCGGACTCCTAACGCTGCCACAATGGCGGCTGTGACTACGAGCGAGTTCGTCGAACCGATCATCCACATCGACATGGACTCATTCTTTGTTGAGGTTGAGCGAAGATTTGCCCCTGAGCTGATTGGCAAGCCGGTAGCAGTTGGCGGAGTCGGTGGCAGGGGAGTCATTGCCTCAGCGTCGTACGAGGCTCGAGCCTTCGGCGTTCGATCAGCCATGCCAACGTCGGCGGCGTTACGGAGATGTCCGGACCTCATTGTGGTCAGTAGCGGGCACGGCGCCTACCGAGAAGCATCAGTGGCGATGTTTCAAATCCTCAACGAGGTCTCCCCGCAGGTGGAAGGGCTCTCAATTGATGAGGCGTTCTTGGATGTCTCTAGCCTGCGTCGGCACTACTCCTCCGTTACCGAAATAGCGCAACTGCTTCGCTCCCGCATTCGGTCCGAGCTAGAGCTGCCAGCCTCGACCGGGATAGCAAGCAACAAGCTCCTAGCGAAGCTTGCAAGTGTGAAAGCAAAGCCAGACGGGCTGTTTCGGGTGCCCAAAGACCAAGAATTGGCGTTCCTGCACGGTCTTCCAGCGAAGGACTTGTGGGGTGTAGGCGCCGCCACGCTGGCCAGTCTTACGCGCCTAGGCATCGAGACTATTGGCGACATCGCCAAGTCAAGTGAAGCGTCGTTACGCAGCCTGCTCGGCCCGTCGCTAGGACCGTCTCTTTTGGAGCTCGCCAAGGGTGTTGACCCCCGACCAGTGAAGGACGGGCGCGGAGCAAAGTCAGTTTCTGCCGAGGAGACATTCGCTTCAGATATCTCATCTCGCGAGGCTCTGGAAACCGAGCTCCTGCGGCTGACCGATAAGCTCGAGTACCGAATGCGAAGGTCAGGGCTGGTGGGCCGCACCATCTCGATCAAGGTGCGCTTTGCCGACTTTTCCACCATTACTCGGAGCCATACCCCAGCTGCCCCACCGTCGCTTGGCCGAGACATGTACCGAGAGGCTCGACAACTGCTGAGAGTGGCCGTGCCAGCCCCCCAGGCGGTGCGGTTGCTTGGTGTGGCCCTGACAGGCTTAGGGGAGCATTCAGGGCGCCAACTGAGCATTGACTCGCCCGAGAAGTGGGACAGGTTGGGCGATGCAGTTGCCGAAGTACGTGATCGGTTCGGATCAAGTTCGGTGGGTCCCGCCAGGCTCCAAGACCAAAATGAAGAGAATGGCCGCTAGCCCTTTCTAGTTTGGCGCAGTGGGCGTATACTCGGTGTGGCGAGCCATTGGAGACCATGTCACTTAATGACAAAGAACGAGAGATTCTCAACGAGATTGAGCGAAGGTTCAACGAGGATGATCCGCGTTTTATTGCCACTGTAAGGAACATTTCGAAGCGGGGCGGTGAGGCCGCTCCGGTGCTCCTGTACGTCCTGTTCGCGCTCGGTGTGGGCATTCTTTTGCTGACCTTTGCGAAATGGCCTTACCTCGGACTCGTTGGGTTTCTGCTCATGGTATTCTCAACGACCCAACTGATTCGGAAGCGGCGGCCTGACGGCACCCAGCCCACTGTTTCGGTAGAGGACATGCAGCGAGGTTCTGATCGAATCTGACCTCTGACCTAGCTGATACGAAGCACTGGGAGCGGCGAAGGGCCGTAGGGAGTAGGAGAGACGTTGGAAGACTCGTTTTCGGCGAAACAGGCGACAGCGCTAAGTGGGTGCACATACCATCAGCTCCGGTATTGGGATCGCGTCGGGCTCGTCGTTCCGTCAATCCAAACCACAGGTGGTCGAGCGGGCGTCCGTCGGCTCTATGCGTTTCGCGACCTCGTATGGCTCCGAGTCGTCAAGGGTCTCCTCGACAATGGCATGTCGATCCAGCGCGTTCGTCGAGCTGCCGACTACCTCCGGCGTAACGCAGAACTCGACAGCACACTGAGCGGCACAAAGCTGGTGACCGATGGTGCAACCATTTTCGAACTGGTCGATGATGACCACCTGCTGGATGCATTGAAGGAAGGCCAGCTGGCATTTTGCCTAGCCATTGACGACATCACGCGTGACGTCGAAGAGGACGTCACCCTGTTCGAGCTAGACAAGACTCGATTCCTCAACGTCATTCGCGCTTCAGAATCTGAACTCTCTGAGGAGATTGAAGCACAGGCCTAAGGCCTGGCGGCTGCTTCGCAGCCGCAACTAGGACTAGGACTAAAACTAGAACTAACCCCAAAGCCCGGGTCGGAGTTCAGGTCTAGGTCTAGGTGTAGGTTCAGCTGCGGTTCCGTCCTCGGAACC
>CAXMPE010000111.1:0-4594 GCA_964195245.1 uncultured Verrucomicrobiales bacterium
CCGAAGTTGATTTTGAACGGAGAGAGGTAACAATTGCCCCGATAGATGGCCTGTTGTAGTTATACCGGTGAATCCGTTCAGCCAGAGACAGTGGGCGGTTGGTAGTCCTGGTCCCGGCCCTAGTTCTCCCTTGCGAATAGCGCTCCCTTGTCGGCTAACTTTCTGCCATGCACTTCGACCGTGACTTCGCGATCTCGTTTCTCGAGAGCGGCACCGATTACGACAAAGTCCTAGCGGGCGCGCGAAGAGTCCGAGATGAAGCATGGGGTCGCACGGTCACGTTCTCCAAGAAAGTCTTCATACCGCTGACCACCCTGTGTCAAGATAAGTGTGCCTACTGCACCTTCGCTAAGCCGCCGGGTAACGGAGGCGAGTACCTGACGCCCGATGACGTTCTAGCGATCGCCAAAGCGGGGGAGTCCGTAGGGTGTACCGAGGCGCTGATCACCCTTGGCGACCAGCCTGAACTGCGCTGGGAGGCAGCGAGAGAGTTCTTGGCCGGTCGAGGCCATGGCACGACCCTTGAGTACGTTCAAGAGATGACAGAGCTCATCGTTGATCAAACAGACGTCTTTCCCCACGCCAACCCAGGGTTGATGTCGGTGGATGCGATGCGCGCTCTGCGGCCTTCAAATGCTTCGATGGGGATGATGCTGGAGAACATCTCTCCTCGCCTCATGGAACCTGGGATGCCTCACTTTGACTGCCCAGACAAAGAACCCAGCCTCCGGGTCGCGACCATCGAGGCTTCGGGGGAGGCCAAGGTCCCGTTCACAACCGGGGTTCTGATTGGGATCGGGGAGAACGTTGGTGAGGTGGTGGATTCCGTGTTCGCTTTGCGCGACCTCTGCATCTCGACTGGCTCGATCCAAGAGGTGATTGTCCAGAACTTCAGGGCCAAGGCGGATACTCGAATGCGTAGGTCTCCTGAGCCTGTCCCTGCCTACTTCGCGAGGGTGATAGCCCTCACACGGCTCTTGATCCCCGCAGAGGTGTCAGTGCAGGTTCCGCCAAACTTGACCGAACGATACGAAACCTACTTGGACGCTGGGATCAACGATTGGGGCGGCGTGAGTCCGCTCACGATTGACTGGGTGAACCCCGAGCAGCCGTGGCCCCAACTCGCAGAACTGGAAGGCCGCTCGAAGGCGCATGGCTTCGAACTGCGCCAGCGACTTCCGGTCTACCCCCAGTACCTGAACGACGAGTGGGTCGATTCGGGCCTGCTGGGTCGACTGACATCGCTGGCACACTCGGACGGATACTTAGCTCCTTCCTCAGAAACAACCCTCTCACTGGGTTAGCCTCGTCGCATGTCCTTGATCACGTTCTTGCGGGTACGTCCCACAGCAAGCCTTCACCAGCTGAGTGCTACCACGCGTCGCAGAGAGGGCACTCTGGCCGTCGAGCTGTCGGCTCCTTCTGGTGCTGACCTCGTCGCGGCTAATGACGCCGGTCTATTAGTCATCTCCGCTGACCTCTCCGCTGAAGCTGCCGCGTTCTTGTTCCTCCCCAGCGCCACCAAGTCGATTGAACGGTCTGGTCTGTCTAGGTGGCGGCTCACCCTCGAGTGGAACGGGACTCAGGAAACTTCTTTAGACGCCCTAGCGCGCACACAGCCCCGCTTCCTTCGTTGCACGAGAAGTGAGGTTGCAGGCGCTTTCTATGCCAGCAACCTACCGGGGATAGTGAACACATCGGTCTCAACGTTTGTAGACGACGTAGCCCAGGCGGTTGCATCGGTAGAAGTAGGCGCTACCGATCTCCTACTGCGTGACTGGAGCACCGAAGGACTGGGCGAGCTGCGCGATGCGCTCGCAGACCATCAGCTGGTTGAGCGGACAGCGTTGCCGCTCGGAGTCGAGATTGACGATGCGAGGAGCCAGCTGCCCAAAGCCGTCTTTAAGGCTTGGCTGAATCAAACTGATACCGCGGGTGCAGCTCGACCTCGCGGCGAGTGGGCACCCGGGCTTGAGCTGGACATTCCTGCACCGCAACGCCGCCTCAGTGCCGAGTGGCAGGATGAAGCTTGGATCTCACGGATCGAGGAAGACGGGATGGTGGGAGTCTCGGCAAGCATCGCGGCGATCCTGTCGAGAAGCCTGCAAGGCACGCCACCGACCCGGGACGAGGTCGAGACCCTGTTCGGCGCTCGGGGCCGCGACGTCGAAGGCATCGCTTGGGCCGCAGACCAGCTTCGGCAGCTACGAAGCGGCGACTCGGTTACCTACGTGGTGAACCGCAACATCAACTACACAAACCAGTGCTATTTCAAATGTGGGTTCTGTGCGTTTTCCAAGGGCCCGAGAAGTTTGGACCTCCGAGAGGTGCCCTATTTGATGTCGATCTCTGACGTGGTCGACCGGTCCGTCGAGGCTGCGGAGAGGGGAGCCACCGAGGTCTGCCTGCAGGGTGGGATTCATCCTGAGTTCACTGGCAGCTTCTACCTTGAGATGGTGAAGGCCATCAAGGAGAGACTCCCCGAGATGCACATTCATGGGTTTACCCCCCTGGAGATCTGGCAGGGCGCTGAGACCCTAGGGACCTCCATTACCGAGTTGCTCAGTGATCTAGCCGATGCGGGACTGGGTAGCCTGCCGGGAACTGCTGCTGAGATTCTTGATGATGATGTGCGCCTGTTCCTCTGCCCTGACAAGATCCGCACTGCACAGTGGGCCGAAGTGATGACTGTCGCCCATGGGTTAGGTCTCGGCTCCACAGCCACCATCATGATGGGCCACATTGACACGCACCGTTCGTGGGCGAACCACTTTGAAGTGGTCCGCGAGGTCCAGCGGCGAACAGGTGGCTTCACAGAATTCGTTCCCCTGCCGTTTGTGCACATGGGTGCACCCATTTGGCTCCAAGGGAAGGCTCGGCCTGGGCCCACTTGGGACGAAGTGGTGTTGATCCATAGTGTTGCCCGCCTGGCCTTTGACGGTCTCATTAACAACATTCAGGCGTCGTGGGTGAAGCTTGGCCTGGAGGGCGGCCTCCGTCTCTT
Source organism: uncultured Verrucomicrobiales bacterium (assembly GCA_964195245.1). Classification (GTDB taxonomy): domain Bacteria; phylum Actinomycetota; class Acidimicrobiia; order Spongiisociales; family JAENVV01; genus CAXMPE01. The sequence goes on from CAXMPE010000111.1 coordinate 3,005, forward strand.
GAACTCGGGTTGCAACGACTTTGGGGGAACGCTCATGGATGAGTCGATTACTAGGGCTGCAGGAGCGTCACATGGCACCGAACTAGACGCGGCCGACTTCGAGGAGGCCATCGATTCAATCGACCGACCAGCGGCCCAGCGTTTCACCGACTACCGGATAAGAAGCGAGATCGAGAACTAGGGCCGACGCGACTGAGCCGCCCCAACGGGACGGCCCAGCAACTGTTTGAGGAACGTTTGGCTAGCTGGCAGCCAACACTGCTGTTCCGGAGGCGATGACGAGATATCCCGCCTGAACCTCATTGACGTCAGTAGTCACCGAGATGACTGCGGTTGCTCCCACTTCTTCTGCTTTGGTAACAAGATCAGCATGAGCTTTATCGATCGCTGTAGGTAGCGACAGCGCTTCGTCAGCTGCTCGAACGGCAGTGACGAGCCCACATGAGTCGCCCATTTCCATCCCAGGCACCGTGTCGGTGGTGACGAGAACGACGTCTTGTATCGGCTCTTCTGTACTCACCGAAGCGAATAGGTCTACTTCGCCTTCAGAGGGTTCAGCTAGTTCGTTTGTCAACGAAAATTCGCTCTCGTATGTCGTGGTCGATTGGTCCATAGATGGCTCCTCTATGTCAGGTTGCTCCGTCATCTCGTTGACCTCGTCAGTGTCTTCGAACGGATCTGCCGGGATGTCGATCTCATTGACGGCTCCGTCGGCCTCAGAGGTATCTTCTGAAGGATCCTCAGACACCGCTAGCTCGTCTTCTAGGTCGGTGATGGCTTCTTGGACTTCCTGCTCTTCGTCAGACTGTGTCTCTTCAACATCGTCTTGCCCGAAGACAGTTGCTTCTGTCTCTGGTTCGTCGGCTTCACTTATGGAGCCCGACTCCTCTGAGTCGAAGTCCTCGATCACATCTTCTTGAACAATGTCATCCACAGTCTTCTCAACTGCCTCTTCAAAGGCGTCATCAGGAATCTCTTTGAAGGTCCCGATGACTTCCTCAGGAGTATCGTCAGCGAGATCCTCCGACAATTCATCCGTGGCTTGTGCCTCGGGAGGGCTGAAGTGTATCCCTGGGTTAGCGAGCGCTCCAAAGATACCAACGGGCTGGGCGTCGGCAACAGCGTTAGCTATTTCTTCGCTCACCGTCTCAAAGTCGAAAACGTCCTCATCTCGGACAGCCACTTCGTCAAGGGGCTCCACCATCGAGAGGGCCGGCTCAAATGGCACCTCCTCTGGAGGCCGGAAGTTATCTCCGATCCCGAGTTCTGGAGGCTCAGTCAGGGTGTCTGACTCCAATACTTCAAAGTGAGGCTCCTCACCCAAGAGGTGTGGTGCTGGGGCGATCAAGTCAAACCCTCCCTCGTCGCTAGATGGAGAGGGTTCACGGCTCTTGCGGCGGCCGAAGAGGCCTGCCTTAGAGCCTGTGTCGTCAGCGACTTCGGCAGATGCCGACCCGCCTCCAACGCTGTCGTCGCCGGCGGCAGACTCTGCCTCTAGCGTGCCCTGAGCTTCTGGCTCGGGCGCTTCGGTTGTTGCAGCCCAAGGGTCTGCTGTATCTGTATGGCTATCCATGATGCTCCTCAAACAAT
>CAXMPE010000112.1:0-4234 GCA_964195245.1 uncultured Verrucomicrobiales bacterium
TGGAGTTGTTTGCTGCTCAAGCCCAGGAGGTTGCTGAGGAGTTGGCATGGCTGATGGGGCGGCCCGTGTCTCACGGGGAAGGTGAAGTTCACGGGGTCATCGAGCGTGTCACCTCCCTTATCGAAGCTGCCCCAACGGCTCTTGCCGTGGAACGGTTCGAGGATCAGACTGGGTTTGAGCGTTGGATATCCAGAGAACCTCTCGGAACGTTGCTCGTGATTGCTCCGTGGAACTATCCCTACCTCACAGCGATCAACTCAATCGTCCCTGCGTTGCTTTCGGGAAACGCCGTCATCATCAAGCACGCTTCCCAGACCACGCCATGCGCCAACCGGTTGGCGGACACCTTCTTAGCTGCCGGGCTACCAGAAGGGTTACTCTCTCCGCTCGTCGTGAGTCACGACGTTGCTGCTGAACTGATCAAGAGTCCGGCCGTTGATCATGTCGTCCTCACCGGGTCCGTGCGTGCTGGTAAGTCGGTCCAAAAGGCAGCCAGCGATCGCTTCATCGGGGTAGCTACCGAACTCGGTGGCAAGGACCCTGCCTATGTCCGCATCGACGCCGACCTACAGACCGTGGTGCCCAACTTGGTTGAGGGCTCATTCTTCAACTCAGGCCAGTCTTGCTGTGCGGTAGAACGCATCTACGTGCACCAAGACCTGTTCGACGAGTTTGTCGATCAGTTTGTGGTCGAGACGAACCGCCTCGTCCTAGGTAATCCTCTTGAATCCCCCACAACGCTCGGCCCTATGGTGACAAGCAAGGCTGCTGGTGAAGTCAGGGACCAGATCCAAGCAGCAGTTGCTGCTGGGGCTCGTGCTCTCATCGATCCTGGGGCTTTCTCCCAAGATGCACCAGGAACGCCCTATCTGGCGCCGCAGGTGCTGATCAACGTCAACCATGACATGGACATCATGTCGGAGGAGACGTTCGGGCCGGCCATCGGCATCATGGCAGTTGCTGACGATGCTGAGGCGGTTCGTCTGATGAACGACAGTCAATACGGTCTCTCGGCATCGGTCTGGTCCAACGACACGGCAGCCGTCATGGCGATCGACGAACAGTTGGAGACTGGCACGGTATTCATGAACCGCTGCGACTATCTAGATCCGGCCCTGCCATGGGTAGGAGTGAAAGACACTGGTCGCGGCTGTTCTCTTTCCACCCTCGGGTTCCACGCTTTGACCCGTCCCAAGTCGCACCACTACCGACTCACCTAAAGGTGCCTACGGCTCAACCGGGTACAGGTCCAACTCCGGAATTGCTGGTGGCAGAGGGTCATGAAGCCACTCTTCGAAGAACTCACTGAGTTCTTGTCCGCTGACTTGTTCAGAAAGCGCAACAAAGCCTTCCGTCGTCACATTGCCGTATCGATTCTCCGTCGCCCACCGCTCCAACACCTCGAAGAATGCGTCATCGCCAATCTCGATACGTAGCGCATGGAGTGTCATCCCCCCACGCAAGTAGACAGACCAACTGAACAGGTTGTCTGGCTTAATCTCCTTGGGAGGAGGGAAGTTGTCAGCCAACCAGGCGAGCGTTGCTTCGTAGCTGCCTCCTACGACCGCACCACTAATGAGGTTGTAGTTCTCCTCTATCTCGGTGTCGAGTGAATCAGGGCCACGAGTGTGCTCTATCCACAGCCACTCGGTGTAAGTGGCGAATCCTTCGTTCAGCCAAATATCGGACCAATCCTGTACTGACAACGAATCACCAAACCATTGGTGTCCCAACTCATGGACAACAACATGTTCTCGAACTGCTCCCCGCGAGAAGGTCGACAAGGTCTGCTCTTCGAGCGCACCCCCAAAGTCGGCATCTACCACCAGCGACCCATAGGTATCGAAGGGGTATGGCCCATAGATGGAGCTGAGGAACTCCAGCATCGCTGGTTCGTCTTCAAGCACCTTCGACAAGTACGACACGTCGAGTGAGGACTCGACGTAGTCGGTAACCAAGACGCCACCGACGTCACCGTGTTCGATGGCAGTGAAATCACCAATCGCAAACGCGAGAAGATACGGCGCAAGAGGTTGGCCCATCTCATACACCACCGTTACAGCGTCTACAGCTTCGGTGGTGCTCACCAGAGTTCCCGACGTGAGGATCTGTTGGCCAGGATTGGCAGTGAAGGTCAGCGAATACGTTGCTTTGTCGGCGGGATGATCGTTCGCCGGGAACCACGTGGTGGCCCCATCAGGTTCACTCACGTTGTACCACCCACCCGCGTCGCCCGCCCGCAGGCCGGAGTCAAAGAGATTCACGCTGGAAGTGTTGGCACCCACCGTCCCCCGATACTCGACCACAACAACGGACAGGGCACCGGCGGGCAGCGACGTTGCGGGAGTAACTCTGAGTTCGGGTCCACCATCAAACAGTGCTTCGGCCCCGTCGATGGTCACTCCCAAGATCTCCAGTCGACCTACATCAAGAACAAAGCTCGCCAGTTGCCCGAGCGGTTCTAAGTGAAACGTCGCCACACCAACAAGTTCAGGTAGAGAGCGGAAGTCGATTTCGAGGTCCACATGTTCGATCTGGTACCCGCTGTTTCCAAGGTTCGGATAGAAGGAGTCCTCCGAAAGCTCCGATCCGTGAATTTCTGGTCCCTTGATTTCGACGAGGACGTCAGTGGTGCCAGGAGCAGCAGAGGCCGGCGGCATTGTTGTTGTCGACGGGGCAGCTGTGCCGACGGGCCCAACCGGTTCCTGCACCAAGAACGTCACGGAGCCCACCACAACCAGCGCCACGCCAAGCGCGACCCAGGCCCTACCCATCGTCGTTCTTGGTTGAGACCGGACGGAAGAAGGGGTCGGGAATGGTCAACCCCAACTCATCGGCCCAAGCCCCAATCAGCCCGTACGCCTCGTTGTCATCAAACGGACCGTGATCGATCCGATACTCCAGCAGACGTTTAGTGATCTCGCCCACCTGTCTACCCGGTTTGAGGTTCAAAAAGGCCATGACCTGCGTCCCATCTATGGGAGCGCGCAAGGCTTCAATCTCCTCTTTCGCTCGCAGAACCACAATTCGTGCTTCTAGTTCATCGATGCTTCTCTCGATCGCCCTCGCGCGTTTTGCGTTCTTGGTTGTTACGTCACAACGCACCAGCTCATTGAGGTCCTCGAGTAACTCGCCAGCGTCTCGGACGTACCGGCGAACAGCAGAATCTGTCCAACCCATCTTGAATGTATGCGGTCTCAGGTGAAGGAACACGAGCTGTCCAACATCTCTGACTTCTTGCTTCGAGTACTTGAGGGCACGCATCCGAGCCCGCGCCATGCGAGCGCCCACTACCTCATGATGATGGAACGTCACCACCGGCTCGAGAGCGCGGGTCTCGGGCTTACCAATATCATGCAAGAGCGCTGCGAGACGCAGCCGAGACTTGGGCGAAGTTTTGGCCACCACGGCCAGCGTGTGCTCAAAAACGTCCTTGTGGTGATGCCCAGGATCAACCTGCATCTTCAGCAGCGACAGCTCCGGCAGGAATTGGTCAGCTAGACCCGTCTGAGTCATCAACCTCAATGCCTCTGCAACATTGGTGCCTACAAGCAACTTGTCGAGTTCTCCTCTAATACGTTCGGCAGAAACAATGCTGAGCCGGTCTGCCATTTCTATCACAGCATCAATCGCGGCTTGCGTTGGCGAGAACTCGATCGTCGATATAAAGCGAAAGAGACGAAGCATCCTGAGAGGATCATCTGAGAACGACACCTCTGGGCCCATCGGGGTACGCAGCGTGCTTGTGGCCAAGTCACCGAGCCCACCGTAGGGATCCATGAGTTCGGGAGCTTCCCCAAGACGAAGCGCCATTGCGTTAACCGTGAAGTCCCGCCGACTCAGGTCTTCTTCGATGTTGTCCGAAAAGGAGACCTCAGGCTTGCGACTCTTATCACGGTAGATCTCTTTGCGAAACGTCGTGATCTCGAAGTCGGTGTCGTTGCGATGGACCGCAATCGTGCCAAACGATTCACCGATGGAATAGACCGCGCCAAAGCCGTCGACAATCTTCTTGATCTCTTCTGGGTGGGCGTCGGTGGTGAAATCTAGATCCGGCGAGGCGTCGGTGCGACCCATGAACGCGTCTCGCACGGACCCACCGACCAGAAATAGCTGTTTGTCGGCTTTCAGGAAAAGATCACCGAGGAGAGCAGCGTCGGTACCAGGCCCAACAAGGCTCGCTAGACGAGGAGGAATCATGACAGCAAGTCTAAGGGAGACCGGAACTTCGCGA
>CAXMPE010000113.1:0-2728 GCA_964195245.1 uncultured Verrucomicrobiales bacterium
GCTCTACGACCCAAACCGAGAAGCCACCTACAGGGCGCTCGATATCAAGTTCGTCACGGGAACCAAGCTGATCGCCCAAGTGCTGTATGAGCAGACTGTTGACGAGGAGTTTCACTATCACGTGACCTTTGTCGAGGGAGACGTCGAAATAGTGGAGTTCACGCTCAACGAGTCCGCTGTTGGCTTAACAGTCGGCTCGCTCGAGGTACGGAATCGGCTTCGCATCGCAGCGGTTCGCCGGGCTGATCACACACACGTCCCCAATGAGAAATTCAAGCTCAAGCCAGGAGACTTGATTGTTGCCGCGGCCCGGGAGTCAGTGAGACCCAAGGTGCAGCGTTGGGTGGAGACCGTTTCAGAATGAGGATTGTCATCGTTGGCGGAGGAAAGGTTGGTTCGCACCTCGCAGGCGCTCTTCGCGACGGTGGGCACGGGGTCATCCTGATCGAAGCCGACCGGGAGCAAGCTGAAGGCATCGCAGATGAGACGCACGCGCTCGTAGTCGTCGGTGACGGCACTGACGTGGCACTCCTGCGAGAGGTCGACGTTGAACGCGCCGACATCTTCCTCGCCGTGACAGGGTCAGACGATGTCAACCTCGTGGCTTGCCAACTGGCGCGCACAGCATTCAACTGCACGAACATCATCGCACGCCTCAACGACCCCAAGAACCGAAAGACTTTCGACGCTCTGGATGTACCGGTGGTATCCGTCACAGAAATGATCGCCAACGTCATCAGCCGGGAGCTAGACCTCGAGAAGATGTTGCGTATCGACACCCTCGGCATGGGCGAAGTGACCATATTTGAGGTGGAGATCCCCGACCGATGCGGCATACGTGAAGTGAGATCGATCACCTTGCCACCATCTTCGGTTCTCGTGGCGATACGCAGAGATGGAGCCGTCGTCGTCCCCGGAGCCAAGTCAGAGCTTCGCCCCGGCGACCGGGTTGTGGCCGTTACCTTGATGGACCGCGAGGACACCGTGCAGGCTGCCCTCATCGGTATGCCGCACGAGAGCGACCCTTCTAAGTTCGAGGAGACCGCAACGCTCGAGATCGAGGAGATCGCCCAAGATGGCGCTGAATCGTAAGGACCTGATAGGCGCAACTCGAGGCCTCGCTCTGGAACTCGCCGTCCTTGCAGCGCTCGCGGGTGCTGCGATCCTCATCTCAACCATCGTTATCTGGCTCAGCTAATGCTGCTGAAGCCAAACCTCAATGATGCGCGCCGAATTGCCTTTGCTCTCGGCCGGGTGATCCTTGTGGTTGGTGCCGCCGGGCTACTCCCCTTGGCATGGGCGATCGGTAAGCGAGAGTGGGCCTCCGCTGTGGCCTTTGTTCTCATGATCGGAGTTGCGGCCCTCATCGGCTCGCTGTCGACTCTGTTGGCGCCTAAGGATCCGACCCTCAGATGGTCACATGGGATGACCGTTGTGGCCCTCGCTTGGCTTGCGGTTCCAGCACTCGGAGCTCTCCCCCTCTACCTCAGCGGGCACTACGGATCGATGCTCGACGCCTTTTTCGACGCTATGAGCGGCGTCAGCACCACCGGCCTATCAGTCATCCAGGATCTGGACCATCTCTCGGAATCCGTGAACATATGGCGCCATTCGCTTCAGTTTCTAGGTGGTCAAGGCATCGTCTTGGCGGCTTTGACGTTCTTTGCAGCCACCGGCATTCTGTCGCTGTACTACGGGGAGGGCCGCGACGAGCGAATCTTCCCCTCGGTCATGTCCACGGCCCGATTCATATGGCTCGTGTCTGGGGTCCACGCTGCGGTCGGAGTCACCATCTACACCCTCGAGGGAGTGTTCCGGCTTGGCTACAGCTGGTCACGGGCGCTGTTCCACGGGGCAAACGTGTTCATGGCCGCGTTTGACACGGGCGGCTTCACGCCGCAATCGACCAGCTTGATGTACTACCACTCGCTCACGTTTGAGGTCACAACCGCGGTGCTCATGATCGCGGGAGCCATCAGCTTCTCGCTTCATCACATGTGGTGGCGCAAGCGCGAAGGGTCATTCAGGAACCTCGAAGTTCGCACCATTCTCATAACCTTCGGCATCACTCTCAGCGTCGGCCTTGTTGGGCTAGCTGCCCAAGGGCTCTATACCGATGTTGGATCTCTGACGCGGCGCGGCTTCTTCCAAGTGCTCTCCGCCCACACAGGAACGGGGTTTGCCACCGTCTCGTCATCTGACCTCGCAAACTGGCAGGGATTGGCGTTTGTAGGCATAGCCACGGCAATGGCCTTGGGCGGAATGGCCTCATCAACCGCTGGTGGCGTGAAGTCGCTGCGAGTTGGCCTCACGGTGCGTGCAATCTTCGACTCAGTGCGCGGCGCTTTGTTACCCGAAAAGGCAATCATCTCGAGGACGTACCGCCAAAACGGACAACGGCACCTAACTCCTGAGCTAGCCCAGTCCGTAATGGTGATCTCGCTGCTCTATGTGGGGCTCTACCTAGCCGGAGCCGCGGTCGGCGTTGCCTATGGCTACCCACTTCAAGACGCCCTGTTTGAGTCAGTGTCGGCCTCGGCAGCAGTTGGTCTGTCAGTAGGGGTCACCTCGCCAACCATGCCGGTCCTCATGAAGATTCTCATGATTGGGCAAATGTGGCTAGGCCGTCTCGAGTTCATCGCAGCAGTTTCCCTCGTGGGATTCGTGGCTTCGTGGGTGGTCGGCGAATGAGACGTCTGCTCCCCGTTCTCGTTCTGGCGATATTCTC
>CAXMPE010000114.1:0-4409 GCA_964195245.1 uncultured Verrucomicrobiales bacterium
GGCCAACCATCAGGATGTTCGACTTCTGAAGCTCAACGGGATCGTCCTTGATGGGCGGAGTCCGAACTCGTTTGTAATGGTTGTACACCGCCACAGCCAGCGTCTTCTTGGCCTTCTTCTGGCCGATGACATATTCGCCAAGGAACGCGTTGATCTCGGTAGGTGTGGGCAGGTCAACGAACTCGGTAGGTTCGATTTCGGCAAGTTCCTCGATGATGATCTCGTTGCAGAGATCGATGCACTCGTCGCAGATGTAGACGCCGGGACCCGCAATCAGCTTCTTGACCTGCTTCTGCGACTTTCCGCAGAAGCTACATTTAAGAAGATCGCCACCCTCGCCGAACTTTGCCATATGGTCCCTTTACTCGTCCTTAACGGAAGCCAGATCACGCTTGGTGATCACCGTGTCAATTACACCGTACTCCTGAGCTTCGCCGGCAAGCATCCAATAATCACGTTCTGTGTCGGCGGCGACGCGCTCGACATCTTGCCCGGTGTGCTCAGCGAGGATCTCGTTGAGTTGTTCCCGCATCTGAACAATGAGCTTCGCCTGAATCTCAATCTCAGTTGCCTGACCCTGGGCACCGCCGGAAGGCTGATGCATCATGATCCGAGAGTGTTTGAGGGCGTGGCGCTTACCTGGAGCTCCCGCAGCAAGGATCACTGCTGCTGCAGATGCTGCCATTCCCATGCAGATTGTCACAACGTCGGGCGTGATGTACTGCATGGTGTCGTAGATAGCGAAGAGCGAGGTGACAGATCCACCTGGGGAGTTGATGTAGAGGAAGATGTCTTTATCAGGATCCTCAGACTCCAAGTGCAGGAGTTGGGCCATGATGATGTTGGCAACGTTGTCGTCGAGCGGAGTGCCGAAGAAGATGATGCGGTCCTTCAGGAGACGGCTGTAGATGTCGTAGGCGCGTTCTCCGCGGTTCGTCGACTCTATGACCGTTGGAATTAGATAGCTTTGGGGATCCATGTCTCACTCCTCTTCTGAGGTAGCAGTCTCTCGGGCTTCATCCCCTGAGTCAACCACCTGGTCGTCATTTTCTTCAATTTCTTCATCTTCTTCGGGGTCAGCTAACTCGGCGGCCAGCGCCTTGAAATCGATGACGTTGCCATCGTCCCCCATGGGCACGGCTGCGGTTGTAAGCGAATCCATTGCCTTTTGCCGAAGAATATCAGTCGAAATGCGCTTGCGGTGAGGCTCTGAGATTTCGAAATCTGGATCCTCAGCCTCCCCCATAGCTTGGAAAGCTGAAATGGTGTTCTCGAGCTCACCGTCTTCCAGCTCCACGCCAGCGTCATCGACAACGGCGTCCAAGATGAGGTCAACCTTGACTGTGTACTCGCCTTGCTGGGTGAGGTCAGCAACCATCTGCTCCTGGCTGAGCCCCGTCGCTTCGAAGTAGTCGGGAAGGGTAATGTCCTGCTCTTCGAGCCGAGCGACGAAGTTGTGCAGCAGCTGATCCATTTCGCCACGGACGATTCCCTCCGGAACATCGATGTCGATCTCTTCGACAAGCGCGTTCAGAAGGCCGGTGCGATATGCCTCCCACGAAGTGTTCAGCTTCTGTTGCCCAAGACGGCGTTCCAAGCTCTCTTTGAACGCTGAGATGGAGTCGAACTCCGTCTGCTCAGACACCCACTCATCAGTGAAGTCAGGCAGAATCTGCACACGAACCTCTGTAATCTCTGCAGTGATCGTGGCGGCTTCACCGCCGGCTTCGCCAAACGCCTCAGGCATCGTTGTATCGAATTCTACGGTGGTGCCTTTTTCGACATCCGTAAGGTTCTCGTCCATGCCTTCGAACAGAATGCCGGATCCAAGCTCGTACGAGAAGCCGTCGACCTTGAGCTCTTCGACTTCTTCGCCGTCTTGAGTACCGGTCAAGTTGAGGACCACGTAGTCACCACTTTCCGATGGGCGATCAACCTCTTCGGTGGATGCGAACTGGCTCCGCATCCGGAACACGTGCTCGTCGACTTCCTCCTCTGCAACCTCAACAGCGGCCACCTCGATCTCTCGACCGACGTAGTTCGGCGTCGCTTCTAGGGCTGGCCAAAGGGCAACCTTGATCGCTACATCAAAACCATCGTCAACTGGCTCAATGTTCTCTACGTTTGGGGTCGCAGCGGGATCGAGATCAGCTTCGGTGATCGCAGCGTGAGCAAGCTCACCCAACATCTCATCCAGCGCTTCAGAGCGCATCCGCTCTACTCCCACAGCCTGCTCGACCATCTTGCGAGGCGCGCGCCCTGGACGGAACCCAGGGATCTTCACCTCATGGGCGAGCTTCCGCGCTGCCACTGTCATTGCTGGTTCCAACTGCTCGTTGGTCACCGTAAAGGCGATAGTTCTTTCGTACTGGCTGGTTTCGGTAACTGAGACGCTCACGTCAACTTCTCCTCATCGATTTCAGAACAATCGGGCGATACCTCGACGTTGTCCGAGGTCGCCCGATAGTGGGGTGACCGACGGGACTTGAACCCGCGACATCCTGGACCACAACCAGGGGCTCTACCAACTGAGCTACGGCCACCACGTACAGAAACCGAGGTTTCCGTGCCGGATAACTCTAGCTGAGTCCGCTGGCTTGGGATTCGAAGCCCCGGACAGGACCAGCTCCGCTAATAGCCCAGGTCTCGGTCGACGAGCCCTTTGATACCTGTCCCGTTGAGGAACGCAACAACTGCCTCTGCGGCCACTATGGAAGCGCGTTCCCTGTCGGTGGGGGCAGCAATGTGGGGGAAGACTTTCACCTTGGGGTGTGTCCAAAGCGGGTCGTCCGCCGGTAGCGGTTCGTTGGCGAAGACATCGAGGATGGCTAGATCCAACTGGCCTGAATCCAACGCGTGGGTGAGATCGGGTTCAACCACGTGACCTCCCCTAGCGACGTTGATGACGGTGGCTCCTTCAGGCAGCTGGCTTAGCGTCTCTTCGTTCAAGATCCCTTCGGTCTCAGGAGTAAGCGGAAGCAGACAGATCAGAACGTTGCAGCGTGGCAGCATCTCTTCGAGCCCCTCGGCTCCGCTGAACGTCTCGACGCCGTTGAGTGATGTGGGGCTTCGGGACCAACCGAGCGTCGTGAACCCGTGGTTCGAGAGCGCAAGGACGGCCCCTCTTCCAAGCTCACCCAAGCCGAGCATCCCCACTGTGAGCGTGTCGGGGGCGTCGTAGTACTGCTGCTCCCAACGCCGCTCAGCTTGAAGATCCAAGAAATGATAGGTCTTGCGATGCACGTTCAACACGTGGGCAAGGACCGCCTCGGTCATGGTGGCTTCAAGCGACGCGTCGACATAGCGCGCCATCTGAACCCCGGGCAACCGGCCGTTCCCAGCAATCGCTTCGACTCCAGCCCAGATGGAAACCACGAACTCAAGATTGGGCAGCTGCTCCAAGTCCTCGACTGCGGGGTTGGCGACCACGGCAACTTTGATGGCCGACAGGTCTGGGATGTCTGGGAAGACGTGGAGGATGACTCCGGGAATGCGGGCTTCGAGCTCTTTACGGGTCAGCTTGATGACGTGCCGGCCGCCAGCTGTACCGACAAAGGCCAACTCGACGAGGCTACTCCCCAACTGCAGCTCGCAATTCCGCTACCGCGGCTGGGTATCCGTCTGGGTGAGCGAGGATCCCCGAACCGGAGATGAAGGCGTCGGCACCGGCTTCTCTCGCTGCTGCAATGGTGTTGGCCTTAATACCACCGTCCACCTCGATGAGACAGTCCAAGTCACGGGCGTCCACAAACCGTCTAATTTCTCTGACCTTTTCAAGTTGCGACTCGATGAACGACTGTCCCCCGTACCCAGGGTTCACTGTCATGACCACGACCATGTCCACCAGGTCCATGATGTGCCGGATAGCTTCGAACGGTGTGGAGGGGTTGAGCGCAACGGCTGGCTTGCCACCTAGGTCTCTAATGAGACTCAAGGTGCGGTGCAGGTGCGTGGTGGCTTCGGCATGAACGATGATGAGTCCACAGCCCGCCTCGATGTAGGCCTTCACTGAGTCTTCTGGGTCTCGGATCATGAGATGGGCTTCAAACGGTAGGTGCGTGGCTGCTCGGCAGCCAGCCACCACATCGGCCCCAAAAGTGATCGGAGGCACAAAGGATCCGTCCATGACATCCCACTGGACAGCGTCCACACCCGCAGCCTCTAGCGCAACCAATTCGTCGGCGAGATGCGAATAGTCCGCCCCAAGGACCGAGGCGACGATCATTGACTTGGGCAAGGTGGACCTCCTGTGATGTACACCGTAGCGAGGTTGTAGTCTCACGGACATGAGCGCACCCTTTCCCACAGTTTGGACGCCCGACGAGGCAACACTCGAACGAAACCGAGTCGCTGCCTTCATGCGCGAGCACCACATTGACAGTTGGGATGAGCTTTACCAGCGATCAATC
>CAXMPE010000115.1:0-3312 GCA_964195245.1 uncultured Verrucomicrobiales bacterium
TCGGATCATTGGACGATGCGTTTGGTGAAGTAACCATCACGGCTATCCCCGAGGGCCGCGCAGTTTTTGCTGGCGTCCCCTTGACGGTGGTCGAGGGCCCGCTGGCGATGTGCCAGCTGCTGGAGACGGCTCTGCTCAATCATCTTTGTTACCCAACGCTTATAGCCACCAAGGCGTCGCGCATCGCCGACAGCGCTAGAGGGCGACCGACGTTCGAGTTCGGGCTACGTAGGGGTCCGCAGTTCGGAGCTGTTGCTGGAGTCCGAGCGGCGATTATCGGAGGAGCTACTTCGACATCGTTTGTTGGCGCAGCCCAACTGCTGGGAGTGCCGCCTGCTGGCACTCACGCCCACTCAATGGTGCAGGCGATTGACGCCCTTGGAGGTGATGAGGTGGGAGCCTTCAGAGCCTACGCGAAGGTGTACCCCGACGAGACGTTGCTGCTAGTGGATACGTTCAGTACGCTCGAGAGTGGCGTGCCAAACGCGATCACCGTTTTCAACGAGCTGAGGGCACAAGGTCACACGCCGGTTGGGATTCGCCTTGACTCGGGCGACCTGGCTCATTTGGCTGTTCGCTCATCGGCTTTGTTGGCCGCGGCGGGGTTCCCCGACGTATCGATCGTTCTCTCAGGAGGGTTGGCAGAGCTCCCTATCTGGCAGATTCTGACCCAGATAGAGCAGGAGGCTCCTGAGTACGGAGTCGACGCTGACCAGCTGATTGATCGTTTGATCTTTGGTGTTGGTACCAAGCTGCTGACCAGCGATGGGGCTCCCTCTCTTGATGGGGTGTACAAGTTGGTGGCCGTCCAGCAGGACGGCGAATGGAAGCCTGCTTACAAGATTTCTGAAAACCCGGCCAAGCGCGTGATCCCGGGCCATAAGCAGGTTGTCCGGATCTATGACCACTCAGGGCGAGCCACCGTTGACGTACTCGCGATTGACGATGAGGATATTTCGACAGGGGATCTCAAACTTCGAAACCCTAAGCAGGCATCGGTCTCTCGTGTGCTCCGACAAGATGAGATTTCCGAAATCGAGCCTCTTCTGGAAACCGTCTGGGACGGCGCACCGATAGCGGGCTACAACGATGTTGCCGCGGCTCGGGCGAGGAGGGCAAAGGACCTTGACCGACTTCACCCCGGCGTCCGACGCCTAGTAAGACCTCACGTCCACCACGTCTCGCTAACCGAAGCCCTCTGGAACCTACTTCCAATGTAATGACGCGGTCGCTCCGCGCCCGCAACTAGGACTAGAACTAGAACTAGAACCAAAACGCGCTTCCTTCCCCGCTCGCGGGGAAGGTGGGCCGAAGGCTCGGATGGGGCAGCCCGCTTGAACCACCAGTGATTCCATGAGTTGGTGGTTGTGGTTGTGGTTGTCGTTGTGGTTCTTGTTCTACAGGTCTCGCACGAACCGACGCTCGCGGATGTCTAGCTCGTCGAACTCTTCGATCTTGGTTACTCCGTCGGGGCGCCAGCCTTGGCGCTGGTAGAAACGGATTGCCCGCATGTTCTGGTCGATGACCCACAATGCGGCTTGCTGATGACCGAGATCGCGCAGCATCCTGATGCCCTCATCATGGAGAAGGTCGGCGATCCCGGTCCCGAACACTCGTGGGCGAAGGTTGATCATCCAGAGCTCCCCTGACGGCGAGTCCTCGTCGGGATCCCGGTACGCCCCGACGCTCATGATGCCGACGACCTGCCCGTTGAGTTCCGCTACTCGGTGGGGGGCCGGGTCGTCCTGGATCCTACGTACCCAGCGTTCCCCGAGTTCGTCGGGGTCTCTGCCGTCTAGGACCTCGTCGGGCAGGATGCCCGAGTAGGCCCAGTTCCAAGACTCAACGTGGATATCTCCCATCGCTTGCCCGTCGAGCGGTATGGGTGGTCTGACTACCGGTTCCATGTTGCGATATTGGCAGAAAGGCGGGGTACCTGCCCTCCCTGACCGCCAAGTTATTCGCGCAGTTAACTGAAGGCTGGCTGACCGGTAATAGCGTTGCCGATGATCAGCTTGTGGATCTCGTTGGTGCCTTCGTATGTATAGGTGGTCTCCAGGTTGACCATGTGGCGGATGACTGGGTACTCGAGGGTGATGCCGTTTCCTCCGAGTATGGAACGGGCTTCTCTGGCAACTTCCAAGGCGGTCGCACAGTTGTCCATCTTCCCAAATGAAATCTGAGTCGATTCGAGCGTTCCGAGATCCCGCATTCGTCCAAGGTGCAGCGCCAAGAGCGTTCCCTTGTTGACCTTCACCATCATGTCAACCAACTTCTGTTGGGTGAGTTGGAAACGAGAGATGGGTCCGCCAAACGCTTGGCGCTCACCGGCGTAGGAGAGGGCTGTCTCATAGCAGTCGCGTGCCGCGCCCATGACACCAAACGCGATTCCGAAGCGGGCTTCGTTCAGGCATGAGAACGGACCACGCATGGATGCAACTCCCGGTAGGAGCGCATCCGCCGGGAGGCGCATCTCGTCAAAGGCCAGCTCGGCAGTGTTCGATGCGCGCAGCGACAGCTTCTTCTTGATGGGATGAGCCGAAAATCCCGGTGTGTCGGTGGGGACGATGAAGCCGCGGATGGTGTTGTCGTCGGCTCGAGCCCAGACGATCGCGACATCGGCGATGTCTCCGTTGGTGATCCACATTTTGGCGCCGTTGATGATCCAATCGGTTCCGTCCTGACGAGCGGTGGTCAGCATGTTGGCTGCGTCTGAACCCGACTCAGACTCGGTGAGGCCAAAGCAACCGATAGTGTCGCCCGAAGCCATTCCTGGGAGCCATTGTTGCTTTTGCTCCTCTGAGCCGAACTTCCAGATCGGGAACATCGCGAGCGAGCCCTGTACTGACATGAATGATCGAATGCCAGAGTCGCCCGCTTCCAACTCCAAGGCGGCCAGTCCGTACTCCACTGCTGAGGTCCCGGCGCAGCCGTAGCCCTCCAAATGCATGCCCAACATGCCGAGGTCGCCCATAGCCTTGCCCAACTCCTTGGGGAGGCCTCCGTTCTCGAACCAATCGGCGATGTAGGGGTTCACCTCGTTCTGCACCCACTCACGAACAGTGGAGCGGATCAGCTTCTCTTGGTCAGAAAGCAGACTGTCAATGGAGAGAAAATCGTGCGGGTTGATATTGCCGTTGAGAACGTCTTGAGTCATGGGGCAATTCTGGCAGGTAGCGGTTCATCTGTCTCCCGAATCAGTTACGGTTCTCCTGCCATGACCTCTTTTGCTCTCAGCACGTTCCTGACGCTCTTCGTGATTCTGGATCCCGTAGGGGTGTCGCCGGTCTTCGTGTCGCTGGCAGGCGATCG
>CAXMPE010000116.1:0-3785 GCA_964195245.1 uncultured Verrucomicrobiales bacterium
CTTCTAGGGCGGCCGCCAACATCGAGACAATTGGGGTAATCCCCGATCCGGCCGCAAAGAATCCGTAGTTCCTCCCGGCTCCTGGCTCCGGGACGAGCGTGAACTCCCCCACTGGCGGCATGACATCAAGCGAAGTGCCCACCGCTACACGCTCGGTCAAGAAGGTAGAGAACGCGCCTTCGGGGACCCTTTTGACCCCAATCCGTAGCGTGCCAGCGTCGGGGGAGGCTGCGATGGAATAGGACCGCCGTACGTCAACCCCGTCAAGGTCAGCACGAAGCGTTACGTGCTCACCAGCATCGAAACGGAACTCACTCTGGAGCGAGTCGGGGACCGAAAAGGTGATAGCCACAGCATCGGTGCCTTCTGGCTCAAGAGATGAGACGGTCAGTGGAAAGAATGCGACAGCCATCTATATCGCCTTGAAGCTTTCGAACGGCTCGAGGCAACGCAAGCATCTATTCATTGCCTTGCAGGCGGTCGAACCGAAGATCGAGAGCACTTCGGTATCGTCCGCGCCACACTGTGGGCAGGTGATGGTCGCTACCTCTCCGACGCTGTCGGGAGCAGCGATGCCCCACTTTCTTAGCGACCGTTTCGCGTTGTCAGACATCCAGTCCGTTGTCCAGACCGGATCAAGCACGGTACGCAGTTCGTATGCCACATTGGCACCATCCAAGACTTCAGCGATGTCGTCTGCTATTTGTCCCATGGCAGGGCAGCCCGAGTAGGTCGGGGTCACAGTCACCACCATTACCCCAGCCTCATCACGCACCCCACGAAGGATCCCAAGGTCGCGAATCGAGATTACGCTGAGCTCGGGGTCCATTACGGACTCCAAGAGCGCTTCAACGTCAACCACAGTCGATGCGACCATCACCACTCCAACCCTGGATAGGCTCGCTGGATCTCCTGCATTTCCTCGATCATTGCTGCCCTGTGCTGGGAGCCGCTTGCGCCCCTCCCGCCTCTCTCTTGAGCTAATCCACCCGGTACATCGAGCGTCGCTACGTCCAAGGTGGCTGTCACGACCTTCCGCCATGGCCCTTCCAACAAGCCAGGGTCTATGCCGTCTCCGAGGCCTTCTTCGGGTTGAAACAACGCCGACGTGAACGGCCACAGCGCATCAACTGCCGCCTGCATTCTGTTCCGGCTTGTTGGTGTGCCATCCCCAAGTCGCAAGACCCAGCTCTGCGAGAAATCCAGGTGATAGTCCGCTTCTCGCATGCCCTTCTTGGCAACCGCGGCAAGCCTGAGATCCTGCGATCCCGAAAGCCTCTCGAAGAGTTCCTTCTGAAACACATCGAAGAAGAACTGGCGAGCCACGACGTACGCGAAGTCCGTGTTCGGCTGCTCTAAGAGCAGGTGACTGCGGAACTCGGAAGGATCCCTCAGCATGGCGAAGTCATCCTCGGAGCGCCCTTCGGAGTCCAGTTCAGAGCAGTAGCTGTAGAAGCCTCGGGCTTGGCCCAGCAGGTCAAGAGCGATGTTGCTGATTGCCATATCGATCTCGAGTTCAGGAGCGAACGACACATAGGCTCCCAGTCGTTGAGCCATCACAAGGCAGTCATCAGCTAGGCCAAGGGCATACTTCATGCTCACCGAATCGAGCGCAACCTCTTCTTGGGCCTTCACATGTGCCCCACTTCATCTGGAATCTCGTAGAAGGTTGGATGGCGATACGCCTTGCCACCCGCCTCCACCGAGTTGTCCTCGTAAGGCGCAGCGGCGTGGATGAGGTGGCTCTCGACCACCCAGATCGATACGCCCTCGCCGCGTCGGGCGTACAAGCTCTCAGCGTTCTGGAGCGCCGAAGCTGCGTCCGAAGCGTGCAGACTTCCGACATGAACATGGCTTAGGCCACGGTTGGCCCGCACAAACACCTCCCAAAGCTGCCATCCGTCCTTCATATGGTCACCTCCGCTCGAATCTCCTGTTTCATCGCGTAGGCGTCGGCCGCTTCGCGCACCCACTCGCCCTCATCCCAGACGCTCGTCTTGTGAGCGATCCGTTCTGCGTTACAAGGGCCATCACCCTTGACAACTCTCCAAAACTCGTCCCAGTCGATAGGCCCAATGTCATAGTGCCCGGACTCTTCGTTCCAGCTCAGGTCCGGGTCAGGAATGCGAAGGCCGAGATAGTCCGCCTGTGGAACTGTTGCATCGATGAATTTCTGTCGCAAGGTGTCATTGCTCTCTCGCTTGATGTTCCACGCCGCGCTCTGGGCGGAGTGAGTCGACTCAGCGTCTGGCGGACCGAACATCATGAGCGACGGCCACCACCAACGCTCAAGCGCGTCCTGGGCCATTGCCTTCTGCTCATCCGAACCTTGAACGAGCGTCACCAGCGACTCGTATCCCTGCCGCTGATGGAAACTCTCTTCCTTGCAGATCCGAATCATGGCTCTTGCGTATGGACCGTAGGACCCCCTAGTCAGCATTACCTGGTTTGTGATTGCAGCACCATCAACTAACCAGCCAATAGTGCCTACGTCGGCCCAGTTCAAGGTGGGGTAGTTGAAGATCGAAGAGTACTTCTGGCGGCCCTCATGGAGCAGTCGCATCATCTCATCTCGAGGAATGCCCAGCGTTTCTGCAGCTGAGTACAGGTACAAACCGTGGCCGGCTTCGTCCTGGACTTTGGCAATAAGAATGGCCTTTCTCCGCAGGCTCGGCGCCCGTGTGATCCACTGCCCTTCAGGCTGCATCCCAATGATCTCAGAGTGCGCGTGTTGCGCTATCTGCCGAATAAGCGTCTTGCGGTACGCCTCCGGCATCCAGTCTCTGGCCTCTACCCGCTGGTCTCTCACCATCAGGTCATCAAATTGCTCTTCGGGTGTCATCGTTCGCCTCTCAGAAACATGCGACCCACCCTAGCAAACGAACGTTCGTTGGTTCACAACTTGTCCGATGGAAGTGAGGGAGGGCAGCCAAATGAGACCAGCACACTCCTGAGGTTCCAAGACCGATAGGATGCGCACATGAACGCTTCGGACATTACCGAAATACTGGAAACCGCTGAGCGCCAGCTCGCCGACGGCAGGTCGCTGGCTGGTTCAGGTTTCTGGGGAGCGGTACGTTCTGTGAAGCAGGACTCCACCCTGGTCGAGCGATTCGCCGAACGTATCAGTGCCATCGACGCCGAAGCGCACAATCAGTGGGCGCTACTCAGCATGCCTCTTTGGCTCGGGAACCTTGCAGCCCTTGTCGCTACTGCTTTTTTCATCTGGCTTGTCGGGCAGGGGTACCAATGGGGAGCCCCCTGGAACGGGGTCGCAATGATTGCAGGAGGATTCGGTCTCATGACCTCTCTTCACAGCCCTGCTCACCTCTTGGTAGGTCGAGCCTTCGGTATGCGGTATACCAAATGGTTCGTCGGCGAGATAAGCCGACCACAGCCAGGAGTCAAGATTGAGTACTCGAGCTACCTGCGCACTCCACCCATGCAACGGGCCATCATGCACGCCGCAGGGGCGGTCGTCTCCAAGTTGGCTATGTGGCTCACCTTCATCGGCGGATTCTTTGCCGAGATACCTGTGTGGGCGCTCGTTGTCTTAGCCGGAGGTTCCGTCCTCACAACGGCAACAGACGTGGTGATCTCACGCCGCTCTGGTGATTGGAAGAAGGCCGCCCGCGAGTACCAATTCAGCCGTAACGTTTCTTAACCCTGTTGGGTCGAACATGCGACCGGAATACCGGTACTTTGCACCTATCATGACTGCGCAATGAAACGTCCTGAACTGCCCACCGTCATACAAGGAGGCATGGGTGTTGCTGTCTCCGGTT
>CAXMPE010000117.1:0-6246 GCA_964195245.1 uncultured Verrucomicrobiales bacterium
CCCCCCACCTCCGAGCTGACAACCGTCACGGCTGTAACCGGCGTAAGAGGATCACCGGGGCGCACTACCGTGGCTATGGCCTTGGGAGCTGTGCTCCCTGACAGCGTGGTACTCGATGGGGATACGAGCCCCGGTATGGTCCCAATGTTTGGGCTCCCGCCAGACAGCGACCCAGCTCTGACCCATGATATTGGTCTTTCTCCAACCCATAACGTCAGTGTGAAGTCAGCCGGCAACTGGCCAAGAGTTGGATCACAAGCAATTCAGTCAACCGTCATCGCAAAGCAAAGGGAACTGCACGCGAACGTGGTTGTCGACGCAGGCCTCTTGGATCCGCGAACGACCCTGCTTCGATCAGCAGACCACATCGTGCTCGTCGTGGAAGCCTCCAACGCGGGATTAGCCCGTGCGGCCATCGCCTTAGATCATTGGATGCTCCCAGAACCGGCTCTGACCCTGAACAAGGTACGAGATCCATCAATCGTTGCGGCCTGCCGATACCTCCTTGGCCTCGAGCCGTCATGGATCATCCCGTACGTCCTAGACCCAACGCCAGAAGCGAAGGTCTTGGCTGTACTCGATCACCTCTCGGCGACCCCTCTTCAGGAGTTCTGGCCCTCTCGGTAAGAACCCAGATGGTCGAGCTTGACCATCGATCGTGGGACAGGATCCAAAACCTTTGCCAAACCCTCCGGACCAGGCTCGTGAGTGAGATCGATGAAGAACCGGTACTTCCAAGCTTCTTCCGTTGGCCGACTCTCGATCCGAGTGAGGTTTCCCCCCCGTAGACCGATCTCTGTGATTGCCAAGGCAAGCGCACCCGGCGTATGACCAGTCTCGAAAGCAACGGTCGATTTGTTGGCGTCGCTGGCAACTGTCGGCACCCCAAGCTCGAGAAGGACGAACCGAGTCATGTTGTGATCACGGTCAGTCGCGTTCTCCATCAGCACTTCAAGACCGTGAGGTACCGCGGTCCAGGCCGGCGCTAGAGCAGCAACCGTAGGATCCTTCATACTCGCTACCAGTCGCACGGCCCCAGCGGTGTCATGCACCGGCATAGGCTCGCAGCCCAACCGCGCCAAAGTGGTCGCCGCTTGAGTCAAGGCCTCTGGGTGCGAGCGCACCTCTCTGACGTCTGACAACTCTGTTCCAGGAACTCCAAGAATCGCGTGCCGAACTGCCAAGTAGTGCTCGGCAACGATCCGGACCCCACCCCCAACAAGGCGGTCGAGCACCGGGAGGATCGATCCCGTTGTTGAGTTCTGCACGGGCAGCACGAGACGCTCCACCTCGCCCGAAGCAAGCGCATCGAACGCAGCCGCAAAGCTGGAGTACCCAACTCTCTCTTCCCCCGGCAACATCTCAGCGGCAGCTGTGTCCGAGTACGACTGTGATTCACCTTGATATCCCAATGACATAAGGAGGGAGTTTATCAGTAAGACCCAAAGACCCCACCAACAACAACCCAACCCCCAGCCCCAGCCCCAGCCCGATAACCCAAAGCCCGATCAAACCACCCCCTCGCTGCGAGGTGCGTGTCACGAACCCAGGGTTCGCAACAGCCGGCTAGAGAAGCCTGACCGACTCCCACTGAGCTTGGACGGTGTTCGTTCATTCCGAACCCAGGGTTGGGAGCGGGTCGTTTGAGGATGCTTTTCGCGGTTTACTGTTGGTTAGCGCGTTTTTGTCACTGCCCGGGGTCATGGTGACCTCATGAAATGGGAAGAGCATCTAAAGATTGCGTGGGAACTGGCCTGGGATCTGGGTGGGATCGTGTTCTGGGCTCAGCTTCGAGATTGTGGGATTACGGCCACTGAGTGGCATCAGGTAGTTAAGAACGCTGAGATCAAGCGCAAGAGTCGCGGAGTGTACGTGTTGGGTGCGTTGCACGATCGGGTGAGCGTCCTCAAGCAGGCCGTGGCGATCCTCCCAAGAGCAGTGGTATCACACGAGGCTGCTGCGTTAATTCATGGCTTTGCTGGGTTCAGTTCCGAGGTTCCGGTGGTGACGGTGCACTCTTCTACGACTCACGTGTTGGAGGGCGTAGTAGTCCATCGCAACACTGATTTGAAGGCTTCTCACACCGAGGAGCACGGGAGCCTGGTAGTGACCAACAGGCTCCGTACGATTGTTGATCTGTCGTACTCCGTTGGATACGACAAGACAGCGAAACTGTTCGACAGAGGCATCAAGAAAGGCTGGTTCTCGATCGGTGATGTAGTGACGATGTGGAGGGAGTTGGGTCGGAGGGGCAAACCTGGTTCAACGAACATTCGCCGATACGTCAACGAGCGGCGACCCGATCCCACCGCCAAGAGAAAACGGGTGGTTCGCGAAGCTTTCGGTGCCGCTGGACTCGGGTTTGATCGAGTCCGCGTGGAGATTCCTTGGAGGAAGAGCCACTACTTCGACTTGGCGTCAGAGGAGGCTCGGGTTGGGGTCCGACTGACAGACAAAAGGCGCCATCACCAACAAGCAGAGCAGTTTTTGAAGCAAGCCAGAGTTGCCAAAGAACACGGATGGATCCTGGCCCACTTGTCCAACGCAGATATTGCACACCGACTCAACGTCAGCGTGTCCGAGATCAAAGAGTTACTAGCAACCAGAGAATCCGCCTAGAAACCTAGACGCCCTCCGATCCGCTGATCAAAATTCAGTTTGTCGCGCCTACCCAACCGAACCACCCAAGAATCCGCCATATCAACCGCCTCAAACCCCACAGTGGTCCCGCCCGCGCCCGAAAAACCAGAATAGCGACGCCCGACCTTCGGATCGATCCACCAAAACAACCGAGAAGTGGCGTGCGAACCCAGGGTTCGGGTCCTCGACCCTTCCTTTTAGAGGGGGGCAGATGGGTAGGCAGGGCAGACGGGCGGACAGGGCAGACAGGGCAGACAGGGCCGTGGGGGTGGCCTATTCGGGGGTACTCGGCCCTGGCAGGGTGGTTTGGAGGGGTTCTTGTTGGGGCTAGTGGAGGCCGGCTGAGTCGGCTAGGACCATGGCTATGTCTCGCACAACTATGTCCTCCTCGCCTAACTCCTTTACGCCGTCATCCATCATGACGTAGCAAAACGGGCAGGCGGTTGCGATCTCTTGGGCGCCCGTGGCTATGGCCTCTTCGGATCGCTCTATGTTGACCTTCTTTCCGGTCTGCTCTTCCATGAAGAACCTGGCGCCACCTGCTCCGCAGCAGAAGGACTCGGTGCCAGAACGGTCCATCTCGACGAGATCTCCTGTGCCGGCCACCACCTCACGAGGGTCGATGTACACATCGTTGTGTCGGCCCAAGTAGCAAGGGTCGTGGAAGGTGATCTCAACATCTCGCTTCTCTGGCACGATGTGTCCCTGGCGGACCAGATCTGCCAGCAGTTGGCTGTGGTGGACCACTTCGTAGTCGCCGCCGAACTGTTTGTAGTCGTTACCAAGGGTGGTGAAGCAGTGAGGACACTGCGCGATGATCCGCTTCACTCCGAGGTCGTTAAGGGTCTCGATATTTTGCGCTGCCATCATCTGGAAGAGGTACTCATTGCCCGCGCGCCGAGCCGAATCACCTGTGCAAAGTTCAGATTTCCCGAGGATTGCGAAATCTACTCCCGCGTGGTTGAGGAGCTTTGCCACCGCGCGGCTCACCGCGATGTTGCGATCATCAAAGCTGCCAGCACAGCCGACCCAGTACAGGTACTCCGCCTGCATGGTGTCCTGACCCAAGATGGGAACCTTGAAGTCGAGTGCTTCGGTCCACTTGGCACGTTCGGCCTGGTTCATCGCCCAGGGGTTGGACTGGTTTTCAGTAGCGACGAAGGCCTTGCCCAACTCGGAAGGGAACTCTGATTCCATCATGGTCTTGTAGCGGCGCATGTCCAGAACCTTGTCGAGTATGTCGATGTCCACCGGGCAAGCGGCGTCGCAAGCTCCGCAGGTGGTACAGGCAAAGAGTTCATCAGAAGTGATGCGCTCAAACAGGCTGTCGCTAGAAATCGATACGCCTTTGGAAAGTGTCACCGGCGTCGATACACCCACCGCAACGGCCGCTACTTCGCCCACCTTCTGCACAATCTCTCTCGGATCGAGCGCCTTGCCGGTGGTATTGGCCGGACAGACATCTGTGCAACGGCCGCAGACGGTGCACGCGTCAGTATCGAATATCTGCTTCCAGGACATCTCAGATGCGATCGACGCTCCGACCGAATCGATATCGGCCTCCATCAGGTCCGGGAACGGCTTCATCGCCCCTTTCACCCGATCGCTCGGCGCCAAGAACATATTCGCCGGCGACACCACCATATGGCGCAGCTTTGTGGTCGGTAGAACAACCAGGAAGAGAAGGAAGCCAGCAGCGTGGGTCACCCAGAACACCTGATGCCAACCGGCGGCAGAAGCTTCAGGTATCAGATTAGAGAGCGGATATCCCACCAAGCTCCAAGACTCGAACGCAGGCTGGCCAGAGAGCTGGATCCGAGCCGCTTCGGTCAGCAGACCCGAGACACCGATCAGCGTCAGCAGAGCCAAGATGAGCCCATCTTCGGGCTTCGTCTTTGCCTTCAGCCGCCAAGGCTTGAGGATGTAGCGTCGGTAGTAGGCCGCACCTAGACCAACGAGATACACAACACCGGCAATGTCCAGGACTGCGGAATACGCTTGATAGAACCCACCCTTGAGGAACCGAATCGACTCAGGGAGCAGGTGGTCGATCTCCAGCAAGACTGTGCCGATGAAGAGCACGACAAAGCCGTAGTAGATGAAGACATGCATGATCCCAGCTGATGGATCTTCCATCAGCGTCTTCATCGAGAGCCCTTGTCGCAACCGACGGACCCGCTCCTTCGACCTACCTGTCCGATCCTCAGGAGTGCCCTGCTGCCAACTTTGGGCGCGCTGGGCAAACAGGTAGAAGGTGAGACCCATGAACGCTGCCATGGCGAAGTAGAACCCGAAAACGACGGGCTCAGGGATGTTCTGAAAGAGCTCGCGGCCGACCCCAACTTCATGTGAGATCCACGGGGCAAACCCCAGCAAGAACGACCCCATGACCCCCAAGAAGGAGACAACCCCCAGTGCCCCGAGGGCGTAACTTGCCTTGAATGAGCGCTTAGGTTTAGCCATTGTCGGGGAGTGTACCCCGCTGAGTGGCCGCGTCATCGGAAGGTGGCCAACAAAAAAGGGGCCGACACCCAACGGTGCCGGCCCTCATCGGAGTCCTCTAGTTCAGGCCCAGTTCGGAGCGCAGCTCTTCTAACTTGGCGTCCGCACTCACCTCGTTGATCGCCTCTCTCAGTTCGGCCTCGGCACCCTCTGGGGTGACCTCCTGCAACTCGGCTCGAGCTTCAGCTTGCGCGAGGCGCTCTTTGATCTTGTCCTCAACGTTCTCAAGGCTCGGAGCGTCCATATCCAGCGAAGCGTTCATGCTCTCAACGGCGGAATTGACCGACTCCTGCATCTTGGCCTGCTGTAGCTGACCCAACAGCTCCATCCGCTTCGCCGCAAGCTCCGAGACCCGCGATGCGTTCGACATGACTGCCTTCTTAGCCTTGTCGGCCTGCCCAACAGCGGTCTCATACTGGGATCGGAGTGAGGTGAGGTTGTTCTCTGCTGCCTGCATCTTCATCGCCTGAGATTGGGCGGCGCGGGTCCATTTGTCGAAACCCTCAGTGTCACCCGCTGCCTTGGCCTTGTCGGCACGAATCAGAGCCTGCTTTGCTATCTCGCGAGCCTCTCCCAACGTGTCGGCGGATTTCTCGAGTTTTTGCTCGACCGTGGTCCGATGTGCAATCACCTTCGCCGCCTGGTTGCGTAACGCCTGGTCCTTCTTTTTCGCCTCAGTGATGGCTGCTTCCAGCTCGATTGCTGGATCCATCGCACTTTCTGCAGTGCTTCGGAACAGCTGCTTCAGATAGGCCACAATGCGCTTGAACATGTTCTGTTTTCCTTTTCGATCGTCCCAATACTCTATCGGAGTAACAACAACTCTGAAGATCTAACGCCGGCGCCTACTTACCCTGCTTCGTGAGCCGCCGCCGCGACTTCGCCCAATACTCCTCGAACGAGACGTGGACCGCGAACCAACCGAACGACTAGACGTCGGGCGTCCGGTCCCCCAGTTGTTGTAGCGGGCGCCTCGACCCCCGGCTACGAAGATCTCAAACGCGTCCATAATGTCGAAACCCGCACCTCCGTAAGACTTGGGAGCCACGTTTCGGGGAATCCTTCTTCCACCGACAGAAACCGTACTCGCCGCCGGCTTCTCGC
>CAXMPE010000118.1:0-3925 GCA_964195245.1 uncultured Verrucomicrobiales bacterium
CATCGGCTGAAGATCGGAGATGCCACACCTATCGCCGATGTGCGTGCGGATGTGGTCAAGGACATTGTGCTTGGTACCAGCGTTGAGCACCAACTGCCAATGATCACCTCGGTTGGTAACGATGAGGTCGTCAATGACACCACCAGAGTCGTTGGTGAGGAAGGTGTACCTCCCTCGACCCTCGGTAACAGGGGTGATCGACGAGGGGACAATCGTCTCGAGAGCAGCTGCGGCATCGGCACCGGTTAGGCGGACCACGCCCATGTGGGAGACATCGAAGAGAGATACCGCCGTCCTCGTCCAATTGTGCTCGGCGACCGCGCCATCGTCGTAGCGCATCGGCATGTCGTGGCCGGCGAACTCGCCAAAGCGAGCACCGCGAGCCGCATGCAGGTCGTGAAGTGGGGTAACTAATGCCATGAGAACCTCAATCGACGCGAACATCTATCCGCCCGACTGTCCCTGGTGCCTGAGAGATTCACCTTACGGTTTACTCCTTCGGCGAGGGCTTGCGCCCCAGCTCTCCAGCCTTGCCTCGCCCTGCGGTCCGGTTGCCTGAGAGTTTCCGGGTTCGTTGCTCCTTCGGCGTCCATAACTGGACTCTCCCGCAGGGGTCGTAAGCAGCCTGATCTTAGCCGCAGCAAAACCAAGCCGCGGGCCCCTGCAGGACGGCCACCCCACCTCGCCGCAAGCGCTTACGCGTCGAATGCGACGCTTTGTTGTTGTTGTTGTTGTAGTTGTAGTTCAGCTCCGCGCTCAGTCGATAACCACCGACGAAAGGTCCTGCAAAGACGGGATGACGTGAGTGGGTGAAGCTCCTGGCCCGGCACTTGCCCCGTGGGGGTTGTACCAGCAGGTGTCGATGTTGAACTCACTGCCGCCGCGAATGTCCGAACTCAAACTGTCGCCAACCATTAGGGCATCGGCCTTAGATGGACGGCCTATACGATCAAAGGTGATGTCAAAGATCTCTCTGCCTGGCTTGGCTGTGCCGACCTCCCCCGAGATGACGATCGCATCAAAGTACTGGCCGAGATCGAGTCGAGCCACCCGGGCCCGTTGGATAGCCCCAACGCCGTTGGTCACCATCGCAAGAGACGCCCGCCCCGCAAGGGTATCGAGGAGCTCAAGCGCTCCGGGGTACAGCTCGCCGTTGGCTCCCATCCCCTCTGAGTAGATGTCGGCCATCTCCTGTGGGCTAAGTGGCGATCCAATCTTCGGGCTCAACAGCTCGAACCTCAACACATGCACCTCGTCTGGCGTTAACTCATGTCTCTCCACCTGTCGCCAAAGCGCGGTGTTGATCACCTCGAAGCCTGGAAGGTGCTCGGTCGGGTCACCGACCCCACAAGCTGCCATGAGGTTGCCAAAGGCCGCTCTTGACGAAGCATCACTGTCGAGAAGCGTGTAGTCAAAATCCAGCAGAACAGTCGAGTACCCCACTCCGAAGACCCTAACTTGGACGTAGACCTAGACCTGGACGCCAGCCCAGCGACGGCTTCAGAGGAGCTTGCCGATCATGCCAGCTGCGGTCTTAGCACCACCCGTCTCGACGTCTAGGTAATCAACGGGGCGGCCCATCTCCTCGACCATCAAGGCGGACAGATTATCGGGGACAACGTCTTCGTAGTCCACGTACCGACCCGCCCGGTACTTGTCGAGTCGCGCCCTGACGTGGAAATTCTGTTCGAAATGTCCTCGCAACGGAACATAGATGAACGGCACCTTGGAAGCTGCCAGTTCCATCGTCGTTGTGAGCCCACCCTGAACAATTGCAAGGTCAGCCGCGGCCAAGTGCCGGTAAAGCTTGTCGACGTATGAGCGGAACTCCACGCCGGGTATCTGAGGAAGCGTGGCTGGGTCAATTCTTGGCCCTGTGACCACAATCATCCTGAGATCATCAATGACTTGAGACGCTGCCTCATAGGAGCCGACCACACGATTGATCAGGTGGGTCCCGACCGCCGAACCACCAACCGAAACGATGCATACTTTCTGGTCTGGAAGGTAGCCAAGCTCCTGGCGGAGTTCCTGCCTGTCGCCCAGCGCTTTGGGATCGAATCCAGTGACGTACCCCGAGAAATCGAAGTTCTCCTCAGTCCAGTCCCGGATTCCTGGCAGTCCAGGGCCGAATGTCTGGGGACCGATGTCGTCAGGATTGCCAACAAATATCGCGGCATCGCGGACCCGCTTGTACCGCGCAACCTGCTCAATCATGTCGAGGTTGTAGTCGGCAGCAACGAAGGCCTCCCGCTCGCCGCGTTCAGGCATAGGGATGTATCCAACGAAGTCAGTCATCCACGCGAACGGCGTCGACTTTAGATTCGGGTTCTCATGGAGTTGCCCGTCCAACTCCCACGCCTCGTCAGCTATCACAAGGTCATACTGACCGTCGCGAATCACCTCCTCCGTCACCATGAAGTTCGCGATCATGATTTCGTCCATGTCCCGCAGAGCTTGGAAAACAGCAAGGTTGTGCTCCCCGGCCTCGGACTCGATATGAGACGACTCGTTCGCGAGAAACGCTGAGGCTGGATGGATACGTTCTCCACTCGCCTCAAGCACTCGGGTTACCGGATCTTGGGCCAGCCAGTCGATCTCGATGTCAGGATGTAGCTCCCGCAACTCTTGGGCGATGGCCACGTCTCTTCGAGCGTGCCCCAGGCCAATCGGCGACGAAACGTAGAGAACCTTCTTTGGCCTGGCATGGCCCACGTGCCATACAGACGAGATTTCTTGCAGGCCATAGACCCTATCCACGAAACTCTTGATCGCATGATTCACCCGCACCGGGTACCGAGCCTGAGGGAGGTGACCCGCACCGTCGATCGTCAAAATCTCAGCTTGAGGATGGAGGGCTTTCATGGCAGCAGCGCTCTCATAGTTGACGAGTTGGTCGGCAGTACCGTGAATAATCAGCATCGGGACGTCAATCCGTTCAATCGACTCCATCGCCTTCTCAAGGTCGCCATGCTCTGACTCGATCGTCTCAGCAACCACAGCGGGACCAGTCGTTCCCATCATCCATTCGAACATATCATCGACAAGCTTGGTTGAGTGCGGATCACTGGCACACTGCGTGGCGAAGAAGGCAGCGTAATCTTCCCAGTTGTCGTTCCAGCCGCTGCGCCTCTGTGTGTCCCAGCCCTCGGCGTTCTCGACATCCTCCTCAAACAGGTCGTAGGCAGCCATCATGCCAGGCGAGAAACTCGCCCAAAGATGTGCGGGGGCAATCCCGATGATGGCATCGAATCGGTCGGGGTAAAGGCCAGCCAGATAGTGGACGTACCTTCCGCCAGCCGACAATCCAGCCGCCACGCACGTCTGGGTACCTGTCGCATCTAGGACAGCTATCGCATCGGCGGCGTCGTTAGGCATTCCAAACCGCTTGCTATCTGTGCTTCGATCTGATTTGCCATTCCCGACGGGGTCGAACGTGACCACTCTGTAGTGCCGTGACAAATACGGGATCTGCATCTTCCAGTGACGAGAGTCCACGACCATCCAACTAGCACCCAAGAACACCGTGGGCTTCCCTGGATTCTCAAACACTTGATAGGCAATCTTGGCACCGTCGCGTTCGACGAAACCTTCAATGTCTGGTGTGACTGCTCTCATTGTGTGAATCCCTCCTGCGCCATCGTTATGACGGCACCTAAACCTCTGAGTGCTTGCTTTGTTTGCTCGACATCCTTGCCGAGAAGGATCATCGACTCTGCCCCGAGAAATAGCGCAGCGCTGAGAGTCGCCAGCTCGCTAGCGGAGAACGGCCCCAGGCTGGCACCCTGCTGTTCAGCCTTGGAAATCACCCCAGTCATCAGCTCTCCCCAAGCCTTCAACATGTCTCGGACCTCGGCACCGACGATCTCGGAAGACCAACCCACGGCAATCATCTCCTGAAGTACTCGGACATACCCAGACTCAA
>CAXMPE010000119.1:0-3823 GCA_964195245.1 uncultured Verrucomicrobiales bacterium
CGTCCTCAACTACTCCGAGACGTTCAAGGCTGGGGTAATCGATAGGTTTGTTGACGACTACGTCTCTGGCCGTACGCCCAACCCTTGCGGGGAGTGCAACCGCACGGTCAAGTTTGATCACATGCTGCGCCATGCTGAAGAGCTGGAGTGCGACGTCTTGGTAACCGGTCACTACGCCCGCAACGTCTTTGAAGATGGCTCATGGCACCTGCGCGAGGGTGTTGATGGGTCCAAGGACCAATCGTACGTTCTCGCGATGTTGGGCCAAGACGAACTGGCCAAGACTCGGTTCCCGATGGGGGAGCTCACCAAAGCTGAGACTCGTGAGATGGCCAGAAACCTGGGCCTCCGAAACGCTGACAAACCCGACAGCCAAGACATCTGCTTCGTGGGCAACGGAGATTACCGAGATTTCATTCGAGAGCATGGTGGGACGGCGATCGAACCAGGTGTCATGGT
Source organism: uncultured Verrucomicrobiales bacterium (assembly GCA_964195245.1). Lineage (GTDB taxonomy): Bacteria > Actinomycetota > Acidimicrobiia > Spongiisociales > JAENVV01 > CAXMPE01. The sequence goes on from CAXMPE010000119.1 coordinate 460, forward strand.
TGATACGTCAGGGGCTCAAGTGGGGGAGCACGCCGGGGTTGTGGATTTCACGATCGGTCAACGAAAGGGGCTCGGTGTTGCGTTTGGTTCGCCAAGGTTTGTAACCGAGATCCGGCCGGAGACCCAGACGATCGTAATCGGCACGAAACAGGATCTCAGTTGCAGCGGAGTAAGCGTCGACCAGGTTGCGGTCGTCTCCGCCGAGCCGCTCTCAAGGGAGGGCCTCAGCGTGAAAGTACGCTACAAGTCTGATTCGGCTCCTTGTCAGCTCACACAACGCGAGAACGGGTGGGACATCCTTTTCGACGATCCCCTGTACGGAATCGCAAAGGGCCAAACCGCAGTGCTCTACCGAGGCGACGAAGTCCTAGGCAGCGGCATCATCACTGCCCACCTCTAGCCCGCAAGCGCCTACGCGTCGCAACCACCCCCTGAAACAAACCAGGGCTCCCAGCGTCGCATTCGACGCGCAAGCGGTTACGTGGGTGGGTACCGGGAGGGATTTGCGAAGAAATGCGCCCAAGATAGTGTGGCCCTTTCATCACTTTGTGTGGTGGGCTGCTCTATTCTCGTGCTCGTGCACTTGTGCATGATCGGGTCCTGTTGGCCCCGTCCAGCCTATGGAATAGAGAAGGAAAGATGCGAAAACGACTGATTTTGGTTCTCGGCCTCGTCACAATTCTGGCGACTGCGCTGCCTGTCGGGGCTATTACCGATGGTGATCTCGACGGCGAGGACCATCCGGAGGTAGTCCTAATCATTGCTGACGTGGGCGGCGGTCCAGCCTTCCGCTGTACCGGTACGCTGATTGACGAGACACACGTTGTTACGGCAGGGCACTGCGTAACGAATACTCTTGAAGAGCCCCTTACCGGGATGCGAATCTATACCGAGTCGGATGTCCAGAATGGGGATAACGACTATCCGTTCGGCGGTGGGAATAACACTGTGGAGGCGGTTCGATGGGAGGCTCACTCCCTCTATTTCACCGCTCCGTTTTTTGTCCATGATGTGGGTATGATCGAACTCGCCGAAGAAGTGGAGCTTCCTCGCTATGGGACACTCCCGACAACCGACCAACTTGACCTTCTCGGTACGCGCCGAGGACTGAACGATGGATGGTTCACAGCGGTGGGTTACGGACTCCAGAGGATCAATCCAGTATTCGTAGAGGCGGAGAGGGTGCGACATGTCGCAACTCCAAAACTGAACCAGATCAACGTCCCAGGGTTCACTGGGGACTTCTCGCTTCTGCTGTCCAATAACCACTCGACAGGTGGGACTTGCTTTGGCGACTCGGGTGGCCCGAACTTCCTTCGGGATTCCAATGTTATTGCGGCTGTTACGTCGTTTGGAATCAACGGGAACTGTGCTGGTACGGGTGGCGTATTCCGTCTAGACAGGCAAAATGTGCTGGACTTTATTGATGGTTTCTTGAATCCGTAGACGCACTTGAAGAGTTGCTGGAGGGCTCACCGCGGATGTGGTGAGCCCTCCAGTTTTTGGGGTACGATTAGGGAATGGGTTCTGTTGCTGATCGGATCGAAGAACTTGCTGCCTCTATTCGGGAGCACAACCACCGGTATTACGTCTTGGACGAGACGGCCATTGCGGACTTTGAGTATGACGAGCTGCTGCGGGAGCTGATCGCACTTGAGACCGAACACCCTGAGTTGCTCGCTCCCGACTCGCCGTCACAGCGGGTGGGGATCCCTCCGGATTCGCACTTTGCTGAGGTGGAACATGTTGTACCGCTGTTCAGTCTGGACAACGCTGAAACCCTTGGTGAGGTAGAAGCCTGGTATCAGCGGGTAGTGAAGCGTCTTGAAGGAGTCGAGCCAGCGCTGTCTTGTGAGCTCAAGATTGATGGGTTGGCGATCTCGCTGGTCTATGAGAACGGGGTGTTTGTTCGGGGCGTCACCAGAGGAGACGGCACTACCGGGGAAGACGTGACAGCCAATCTCAGGACGTTGCGATCGATTCCGTTGCGACTGATGGCTGACGACCCTCCTACGGTCATCGAGGTGCGGGGTGAGGTGTATATGTCCGACGCCGCGTTCCTGGCTCTGAACGAGCGCCAGATTGAGGCCGAGGAGAAGACCTACACGAATCCTCGCAACACGGCTGCAGGTTCGCTGAGGCAGAAAGATCCCGCGATCACGGCAACCAGGGATCTCAATATTTGGCTCTACCAAGTAGGCCACGTTGAGGGCGGTCCCACACTTACCTCCCACACAGAGACGATGGCTTACCTCAGCTCGATGGGATTTCGGGTGAACCCGGCGTCGGCAACAGTCTCCGCGCTGGATGAGGTTGAGGCGTACATCGAGGGGGTCAGGGAACGTCGGTCAGATATTGGGTACGCCACCGACGGAGTGGTTATCAAGGTGGACTCGTTGCCCCTGCAGCAGAGTCTTGGCTTTACAGCCAGGGCACCTCGTTGGGCCATCGCGTTCAAGTTTCCGCCAGAAGAGCGGACCACGATCCTGAACGACATAGCGATCAACATTGGGCGCACCGGTGCGGCAACTCCGTTCGCTGTCCTTGAGTCGGTGTTCGTTGGGGGCGCCAACGTGACCAGCGCAACCCTGCACAACGAAAAGGAGCTGCAGCGGAAGGACGTACGCATCGGAGACACGGTTGTCGTTCGGCGCGCTGGCGATGTGATCCCCGAAGTTGTCGGCCCAGTGCTCTCCAAACGGCCTAAGGACGCTGTCGTTTGGGAGATGCCTGAGAACTGTCCGTTCTGTGGTCATCCCATCGTCCGGCCCGAGGGGGAGAAGGTCGCCCGCTGCACCTATGGCCTGAAGTGTCCTTCCCGGCTGAAGGAGTGGCTCTTCTACTTCGGTTCTCGGGGTGCCATGGACATCGAGCATCTGGGCTACAAGACCATCGAACTGCTGATCGAGGATGGGCTGCTCGAGTCGCCGGCCGATCTCTTCCAACTCACATCAGTGCACTTCTCTGAGCGTGAGGGGTGGGGCGAGCTGAGCAGCAGCAACCTCCTCGCCGCCATTGAAGGCGCCAAGACGCAGGGCCTCGTTCGACTCATCACCAGTTTGGGGATCCGTCATGTTGGTCCATCAGCCGCGAAGGCGTTCACGAAGGCCTTCGGATCGATGGCAGCGTTGCGAGCCGCAACAGTGGAGGAACTCAGCGCGGTGGAGGGAGTAGGGGAGAAGATCGCCGAAGCCTTGTTCAACTGGCTCAGCGATGAGGAGAACGCAGAGCTCATTGATCGGCTCGCCGAGGCCGGTGTCGTCATGGAGGAAGAGATTGCTCAAAACGAATCTGAAGTGTTGGCCGGTTTACGGGTAGTCATCTCAGGTTCGCTAGAAGGTTTCACTCGAGATAGCGCCAAGGC
>CAXMPE010000120.1:0-5636 GCA_964195245.1 uncultured Verrucomicrobiales bacterium
GTCACGGCGATCGTATCTCCGAGGATCTGGATCTCAGCTCTCGGGTTCGCCACAAGATTGTCGAACCATTGAGGATGGTTTGGTCGGCCACCCCACGAGGCGATGATGATCACATCGTCGGCATCTTCGAGATACAGCAACGGCACGGTATGCAGGTCCCCAGTCTTGGAACCAACCGTAGTGAGCAACAACATGTCATTGTCGACGAGCCGCTTCCCGACCCGCCCGCGGGTGGTCTTGAACAGCAGGGTATGGAACGTGGAAAGGTACTTGGCGGTTGAGTCGCGCACAGCGACCAGCTTAGAACCTACCCGATGCTCTCTGGGGGTGGCCGGTCCGCGCTTGCTCCCCCGCAAGCGGGGGAGCCGCTGGCTGAGCCTTTGGCGAAGCTGTCGGCGGAGCCGACTGAGGGGGCATCGACTCGAGATTCTTGGCCTAGACCCACCCCCAACCCCACCAGTGTGGGCAAGACTTGCGGTCGGGTGCCCCCTCCGAATCCCTTGGGACCCACCGCTGAACGTTCGAGTTTCCCCCGCAAGCGGGGGAGGAAGCGCGTGACGCTAAGTTTTAGCTCCAGCGCCCTTCGGGCTTCTGGGGCTTCAGCAACTCCGGCCCATTGTTTCTCACTGAGTTGACCAGCGAGCTGACCTCTGTGATGGAGTACCCGGTCTCTTCGGCTGCCTCGAGGACTCCTCGCAAGTTGGCCACATCGTGTTCTTCGGGATCGATCCAGTCATCCCAGAGAGGCTCGGGCAGCAGGACTGGCATTCGGTGGTGGACCCCCGCGATCTGAGCCGCAGCATCCGTAGTAAGAATGGTGCAGGTATTGACCCAACTGTCGGTTTGGGGGTCTTTCCAACTGCTCCACAAACCAGCGAACACCATGGGAGAAGTGTTGGTGATGTAACAGGCCTGTTTGGAGTCGCCATCACGTCGCCACTCGTAGAAGCCGTCGGCGGGGATGAGGCAACGCTTGGACTTGAAGGAGTCGCGGAAGGTGGGCTTCTCGAAGGCGGTCTCTGACCTAGCGTTGATCTGAATGGATTTTCGATTCTTGGCCCAGTGCGGAATGAGGCCCCACTTGAACGAGCCGAGGACCTTCTCGCCCTCGTGGTTGATCATCGCGTAGATGGGTTCGGTAGGTGCAACATTCCAACTCAGTTCGAGTTGTTCGGTCCCAACACGATCGGGCGCCATCATCCCGACGTAGTGATCGAGGTACATTGCAAGAGTGAACCGTCCGCACATGGTTGCATTCTGGCAGCCGAGGGAGTGGGAGGGTTGCGCGAGTCCGTCTGTAAGCCGGATTCTGTCTTGGGGCGAACCCCATGAATGACTATCTATCTGGGAGCACCATTACTGGTGCCCTCGTGCGACCCACCTGGAACGTGTCGAGCGAGCAGCTCATGTTCCTGCTTGGTCTTGCTTCGGACGGGGTTTACCTAGCCAGCCCGGTCGCCCGAACTGCTGGTGAGCTCTTACCTCACCCTTTCAGCCTTACCTGTGCCCTAGGGCCATCGGCGGTCTTCTCTCTGTTGCACTTTCCATCGGCTCACGCCGCCTGGGGGTTACCCAGCGTCCTGCTCTGTGAAGTCCGGACTTTCCTCGATGCGAGGTGAACCTCGAACCGCAGTCACTCAACGGACTCGCGCGGCGTAAGTCTATCGGCACCATCTGGCGGGCACCAGCCCGCTGTGTCGTTCAATCGGCTGATGGGCGTCGAGTTCGAGCCCGCATCCGCCGCAGCGCAAGGTATCCACCGATGCTCCCGAGGACCGCCCCAAGAAGGAAGAATGTGGAGATAGTGGAAATGGGGGCCGGGCTGCCGCTTGAGATTGCCACGATCCCCACTGCTCCTACGAAGAGGAGGCCTGTCAGAGATCCATGGAACGCCGGTCTCGGAGATTGACGGCCGGCGACGAACCCTCCCAACAGCGTTCCGATGAGGACTCCCATGACGATCGAACTGTTTGTGGGGGTTTCGCTTCTGAGGATGAGAAGGACGGGCCAGATCAGGAGAGCGGCGAACGCTGACAAGAGGAAGGAGGCAACCCCTCCCACGATGATTGCAGGCCACTGTATCTGCATGTCACAATGCTAGATCCTGGGGACGGATTAACACTCTGGTCTCCCCGGCTTCCGAGAAGGCGCGCCAGCCGAGGAAAGTGTCGGCGAGGCAACTTTTCCGATGAAAGTAGCACCACCTAGGGTCCGAGACCATCAACGCCCAGACGGGATAAGTCCGACGGGACGCAGACATGTCCGGCCGTCAGGAAGGACGGTAACCGAGGGGATCAGGTGAGATCGAAGCGATCGCTGTCTATAACCTTCGCGAATGCTGCACAGAAGTCGCTGATGAACTTCGCCTCTGCGTCATCGGCTGCGTATACATCGGAGATGGCACGCAGGATCGAGTTGGAGCCAAACACGAGGTCGTTGCGCGTCCCAGTCCACTTCACGTCGCCAGTGGCGCGATCAGCGCCTTGGAAGATGTCTTCGGCGTCGGAGACCCTAGACCACACCGTGTTCTGATCCATCAGATTCACGAAGAAGTCATTGCTGAGCGTGCCAACACGATCGGTGAAGACGCCATGATCGTCATTGCTGACCCCGAGGACTCGAAGGCCACCAACGAGCACTGTCATCTCTGGAGCGCCGAGATTGAGCAGTTGAGCTTTGTCAACCAGAGTGTGCTCGGCGACGTGGCTGCTGCCTTCGCCCAAGAGGTTGCGGAAGCCGTCGTTTTTCGGCTCGAGCCACCCGAAGGACTCGACATCGGTCTGCTCTTGGGTAGCATCGCCACGCCCAGTGCTGACTGAGACGCTCACGTCGTGACCGGTTGCCTTGGCGGCAGCTTCGACCGCTGCGACACCACCGAGAACGATGAGATCGGCCATGGAGACCGAGACACCAGCGCTCGACTGAACACCCTCAAGTGCACTGAGTACTCGACGGAGCTGGGCTGGTTTATTGGCGGCCCACGCGTTCTGAGGGGCGATTCGGAGGCGGCCGCCGTTGGCGCCGCCGCGCTTGTCGCTCTGACGGAAGGTGGAGGCCGACGCCCAAGTCGTCTCCACGAGTTCGGTGATCGTAAGGCCGGTCGCCATGATGGCGGCCTTCACAGTTGCGACCTCGGCGCCGCTCAGCGCCGTGCCAACGGGGATGGGGTCTTGCCAGAGCAGTTCCTCGGAAGGAACCTCGGAGCCGAGGTACCGCGCAACCGGCCCCATGTCGCGGTGGGTGAGCTTGTACCAGGCTCGGGCGAACGCCAAGTCGAGTTGCTCCGGATTGTCGCGGAAACGCTGTGAAATCTCGTTGTAGATCGGATCCATCTTCATCGCCATGTCTGCAGTGCTCATCATCGGTGCGTGGGCGATGCTCGGATCGTGAGCGTCTGGCACGGTGCCTGCGAGGGCAGGTGCAGTCCACTGCTTGTGACCAGCCGGACTCTCGGTGAGCACCCAGTCGTTGTCCATCAGTGTCTCGAGGTAGTTGTTGTCCCACTGCGTGGGCGTGGAGTTCCATGCACCTTCGAACCCGCTGGTGGTGGTGTGTACACCCTTGCCAGAACCGAAGTTGTTCTTCCAGCCGAGGAGCTGCTGCTCCATTGGAGCGCCCTCAGGCTCAGGACCCATCTCGGACTCAAGCCCAGCGCCGTGCATCTTGCCGAAGGCGTGACCGCCGACGACGAGTGCCACCGTCTCTTCGTCGTTCATCGCCATGCGGCCGAACGTCTCGCGAATATCGACAGCAGAAGCGACCGGGTCAGGGTTGCCGTTGGGCCCCTCGGGGTTCACGTAGATGAGACCCATCTGAACGGCGCCAAGCGGGCTGGCAAGCTCACGATCGCCGCTGTAACGCTGATCGTCTAGCCAGATGTTTTCAGGGCCCCAATAGATATCCTCTTCGGGCGCCCACACGTCTTCACGACCGCCGGCGAATCCGAACGTCTTGAATCCCATCGACTCGAGAGCGACGTTGCCGGTGAGGATCAGGAGGTCGGCCCATGAAAGCTTGCGTCCGTACTTCTTCTTTATGGGCTCGAGCAGAGCACGCGCCTTGTCGAGGTTGCCGTTGTCTGGCCAGCTGTTCAACGGAGCGAACCGCTGGGTGCCCGAAGCGCCGCCACCACGACCATCGTGGGTGCGATAGGTACCGGCGGAGTGCCAGGCCATACGAATGAAGAACGGACCGTAGTGGCCATAGTCAGCTGGCCAGAAGTCCTTGGAGTCGGTCATGAGGGCCGACAGGTCGGACTTGACCGCAGCCAAGTCCAGAGTGGCGAACTCTTCTGCGTACTCGAAGTCAACGCCCATCGGATCGGCCTTGTCCGACCCCTGATGGAGAATGCTCAAGTTGAGTTGGTTTGGCCACCAGTGTTGGTTGGCCTGGCTACCACGAGCCGAGTGGTCGTTCTTTAGCACGGGGCATCTTGCTTCGTCAGTCATGTTGCTTACGGCTCCTTGGGGATTGTCTCATTCTAGCTCAACTGGTGAGAGCGACCTTGGCTGCCAAACTCGTCTAACTCTCTGTTTAGCGTAGTGACGAACGGGTTGGGCAATTTCTCAGGAACGTGAAAGCTGAGGAATACACGCTGTAACCCCAGCTCACGATTCAAGTAGTCTGTTGGCCTACTTCGCAGGGGGATTCCTTGGATTGGACTAAATCGCTAGCCAGCCTGGCTTCAGGCGATGACCTTACGCGTGCTGACGCCAAGGATGCGATGGCAGCCATCATGGCCGGCGATTCAACCGATGCCCAGATCGCGGCCTTCATAGTTTCACTGCGGATCAAGGGCGAAACGGTTGATGAGCTGACTGGGCTCGTGGAGGCAATGCGACAGGAGTCGATCCAGGTGCATGTCGATGGCCCAAGCGTCGATCTGGTCGGCACCGGTGGAGACCGCTCAGGCAGCTTCAATATCTCGACAACTGCCTCGCTGATTGCCTCTGCCGCCGGCGTACAGATAGCCAAACATGGCAACCGGTCGGCCTCTTCCAAGGCGGGCTCGGCAGACGTGCTCGAGGCTCTGGGCTACCCGCTTGACCTTGCACCTGAGGCGACGAAGGAGATGGTGGAGGAACACGGTTTTGGCTTCTTCTTTGCTCGGCAGTACCACCCATCCATGCGCCACGCTGGACCCGTCCGGAGCCAGTTGGGCATTCCAACCGTATTCAACTTTCTCGGTCCGCTGACGAATCCGTCCAGTCCCACCAGATACGCCATCGGTGTCTCTGATGCCGCCATGGCTGGCAAGATGATTCACGTGCTCAAGACACTTGGCGCCAAATCAGCTTTCGTCTATCGAGGAGAGGACGGGCTAGACGAACTCTCCACGTCAGGACCGTCAGTGATTCACCGACTCAAGGACGGGGAGATCACTCAAGCGGAATTCACCCCAGAGGACTTTGGGGTAGAGCGAGCCAGCGTTGCCGATGTCCTCGGAGGTGACGTCGATGTGAACGCTCAGATCCTTCGTGACATCTTGGGGGGAACCTTGGGCCCTAAGCGAGACATCGCCGTGATTAACGCTTCGTCAGCCATCGTGCTCAGCGGCCTGGCCGACGGTTTTGGGCACGGAGTGGTACTTGCTCAAGAGGCAATCGACTCCGGAGCGGCAATCGCGAAGTTGGAAC
>CAXMPE010000121.1:0-3237 GCA_964195245.1 uncultured Verrucomicrobiales bacterium
GGTGACGCCGTCACGTGACCGGACGCCGAGCCCAGTAAGGAGCGGCCTCCACTTTGCGTCGATCTTGTATGGGAAGAACTGTCCTGGTGGTGCTTTCGGCATCGTGTCTCAGCTCTTTTCGCTGAATGAAGTCATGTGATCGACGAGTGCTGAGACGCTCTCTTCGGGCAAGGCGGCGTACATCGAGGCTCGCAAGCCTCCCACGGATGAATGACCCTTCAATCCCATCATTCCCAGTTCTACTGACTCGGTCAAGAAACGTTGTTCCAACTCCTCTGACGGCAAACGAAAGACCACATTCGTATGAGAGCGATCCGCCACCGATACCGGCGATCGAAAGAAGCCCTCGGATCGGTCAATGGCGTCGTACACCGCAGCGGACTTCGCAGCCGCAGCGCGCTCTAAGCCCGCAGTGCCTCCCTGCGACTCGATCCACTTGAGGACCTTGCCAGTCATCCAGATCGTGAACACCGGTGGGGTGTTGTACATCGAGTTCTTGTTGGCGTACACCTGATATCGCAGCGCAGAAGCGAGATTGGTTGGTGCCTGTTCAATCACGGACTTTCGAACATAGACAATGGCCATGCCTGCGGGCCCAAGGTTCTTCTGCACTCCTCCAAAGACAACGTCGACAAGATCCCAAGGAATGGGTCGAGCCAGATACTCAGACGACATATCGACAACAAGGGGCACGCCGACATCAGGAAGTTGTGGGAACCGAATCCCTCCAATCGTCTCATTGGAGCACACATGGAGATACTTCGTGTCGTCTTCAATATCGAGTTGTTGGCTGGTAGGCATCGCGACGTAATCGGGGCCGCCATCGAAGGCTGGGTAGAACTCACCATGGTGACTGCCGTCCGAATAGGCCTTCTTAGACCACGAGCCGGTCACCGCAATGGCAGCCTTCTCCCCAGGGGCGAGCAGGTTCATTGGGATCATCCCGAACTGCATCGTCGCTCCACCACCCACAAAAAGCGCCTCGAACTCGTCAGGAGCTTGTGCGACAGAGCGAGCCAGAGCGAGCGCCTCGTTGTGAACACCCAGGTACTGCGGGCCGCGATGACTCATCTCAATAAGTGAGGCACCCGCCCCATGGAAGTCAACGAATTCAGCTTGGGCCTCTTCCAATACAGGTAGCGGCAACGTGCAAGGGCCTGCAGAAAAGTTATGAGCGCGCAACAGAACATTCCTTGGTCGAGATAGTGCCCCGAAGCCTAACGTTTGCGAACGGTGAAGATGTCAGCCCTCCTCACGATTCCAAGCCCCGAGATCGGAGCGGGTACGAGCTAACCTCAGCCCACAAATGGCTATCAAGAAGATCAAGGAAACCGACTTATACGCCCCCCTTAAAGCCTTCTGGGAGGACCTGGGATATGAGGTCAAAGCCGAAATTGCCGACGCTGACCTCATGGCGGTCAAACTCGACGAACCCTTCGTGATTGTCGAGCTCAAGACACGCTTCTCTCTTGCCCTGTTCCACCAAGCCATCGACCGCCAAGCGCTCACAGACTCGGTCTATGTGGCCGTGCCGAGACGCAAGGGCAGAGCATTCCAAAGGTCAATGCGCCAGAACCAAAAGCTCGCTCGGCGCCTAGGCATCGGCCTGATCACTGTTCGCATGGCAACAGGAGATGTGAAGATCTACGTGGAGCCCGGCCCGTTCAAACCCCGTAAATCCAAGAAGAAGCGCGACCAAGCCCTGAAGGAATTCCACGATCGAATCGGTGACCCCAACACAGGCGGCACGAAGGATCAGATCATGACCGTCTATCGGCAGGACGCTCTGCGTTGTCTCAAGATGTTGTCAGACAACGGCCCGTCCAAAGGTGCCGTGGTAGCAGCTGAGACAAGCGTTGCTAACGCAACCGCACTCATGGCTAACAACCATTACGGGTGGTTCGAACGGGTCGAGAAGGGCATATACGGGCTAACAGCTGACGGCGAGCGCGCGGCGAACGAATACACAGCAGACATCAGAGCAGTTTCCCGCTAAAGCTCAGCCTTCTTGCTCGGTCTCTTGGAAGATGGTTATGGCGCCCACGTAGCTACTTACCCACACTTGGCGCGATAAGGGATCGAACGTAATCCCAATGGGGTGTTCAGGGACGCTCTCTGTTTGAAGCACTTCCATTGTTACTGCGTCCACTTTGCTCATGGTGGCTGAGTTGTAGTTCACCACATAAAGCGATAACCCGTCATCCGAAATCGCCATCGATCGGGGGGTGCTCCCAGTGCGAATCTTGGCCACCACTTCTTCGGTTGCCAGATCAATCTGGGCGATCATGCTCTCTCCGTTCAAGGTCACGTACATGAACGAATCGTCCGTATTGATCACGAGGTGTCGCGGGTTGGAGCCAACACCCTCAAGATAGGTAACGGCGAACGTATCCAGATCGACCTTCGCTATATCGCGCGAACCCATCACGGCCACGTACGCCGTTGAACTGTCACTCGTGATGGCGATACCACGTGGATGCCTGCCCATCGGCAAACGCTGGACTTCTAGGCCAGACTCGATGTCGACAACCGACAGATCGTGCCCACACCAGTTGGAGACGAGCAAGAGTGTGTCATCGGGCGTGACGGCTAGGAACTTCGGCACGGGACCAACCGAGATGACCTGGTCAATCTCAAGCGTGTCGGTTGGAATGCGGTAGACGTAGGAGTTGTCCCACAGCGCGGTCCCACAACCGTCTCCGCCTGGGTTGCCGTAGCCCGATCCATACATCTCGTAGTTAGACACGTAGGCAAAGGCCCCATCGCTCGTCATTGCAGCTTCCACCGGAGAGCCTCGGTAGGACTCACCCGCCACATCGAATCCGAAGGCGGAAAGGTCCACCTCGTCAGCAATGGTCTGGAGCAGCTCCCCGCCTCCGTCGTAAACCGTCACAGTGTGGCGGTACATCATGTTTTGAGCGAAGAACTTGCCGGTGCCCGTCGCGACTACCGACTTGGGGGAAATGTCACCCCAGAGTTGGTCGACCTGCACGAGCGTCAACCCCGAACTCGGTGGGATGGTGGAGGTGGTTATCGTTGGAGGAACCGTGGTCGTAGTTGTGGTCGTGCTTGTCGTGGTGGTTGTGGTCGGAGGGACGGTTGTGGCCACTGGCTCGGTTGTGGGTGGGGTCGTGACGATGGTCTGAATGGTTGAGCCGTTAAGGGTGCAGGCGGACCAAAGCAGCAGGGTTGCGATGAGAGCAGTCTTCTTCACGAGCCACATCGAAGCCACTTTCC
>CAXMPE010000122.1:0-3356 GCA_964195245.1 uncultured Verrucomicrobiales bacterium
GATCTCCTTACCCTCGGGCACCAACGCTCCAGCGGCCACCATTGCCCCTTCTCCGATGACGGCTCCGTTGAGCACTATCGCACCGATACCGACAAGGGCACCGTCGCCGATTGTGCACCCGTGGAGCATGGCCTGATGCCCCACCGTGACGCGGCTTCCGACCGTCAAGGGAAATCCGTCATCCACGTGGCACACAACGTTGTCCTGCAGATTCGACTCCTCCCCTATGGAGACCGGTTCATGTTCTGAGCGGATGACCACTCCGGGCATGAGCACCGCGTTGGCACCAATGGTGACATCACCCCAGATAGTGCAATTAGGGCCGACAAAGGCCGATTCATGAATCTTCGGTTGGTTCTGAGGCATAGGGAAAGAATAACCAGTACTAGAGCATGCGGATTGGGTTCGACAAGGCACCGGCTAGGTTGTGGGCTCTGGCTGATTGGGGCCGAAGGAGTTGCTTGGAGACATTGTGGATGATCTGAAAATCGGTGTTCTAGGCAGCGGGGCTCGAGGGCTTATTGCCGAGTATGCGCACATCCCAGGACAAGGGTCGCGAGTGGTGGCAGTCTGTGATATGAATCCATCTGTTCTGGTTAAGTCTCGTGAGCGTTTTGGCGCCGGAATCTTCACAACGGACAAGGTCAGTGAGCTGCTCCATCGAGACCTCGACGCTATCTTCGTCCTCACCCCTGACTTCCTTCATGAAGAACAGGCCATCGCTGGGCTCAGGCGAGGTCTCGCTGTATATCTGGAGAAGCCGATGGCTATTACCACTGAAGGATGCGACCGCATCCTCGAGGCAGCGTTTGAGTCTGAGGGGGACTTGTATCTGGGACACAACATGCGGCATATGCGCTTTGTCCTAAAGATGAAAGAGCTCATCGACGACGGCGCAATAGGCGAAGTGAAGACAGCATGGTGTCGGCATTTCGTGGGCCACGGCGGAGATTTCTATTTCAAGGACTGGCACTCGCTTCGGGAAAACGTTACCGGACTGCTGATCCAGAAAGCTGCCCATGACATTGACGTATTGCACTGGCTTTGTGGCGGATATAGCAAGCGGGTCAACGCCATGGGCAAGTTAGCCGTCTATGGGCAGCCAACGCGACGCCAGGAAGGTCCCCTCTCTGCCACGGAGCTGGCGAGTCGCCATGTTTGGCCTCCGCTATCGCATACTCAGCTGTCTCCTGAGATCGATGTAGAGGACGTAAGCATGATGCAGATGGAGCTGGACAACGGGGTCTTGGCTTCCTACCAACAAAGCCATTTCACTCCTGACTACTGGAGGAGCTACACCATTATCGGCACGGAGGGTCGCATCGAGAACTTTGGTGACACCCAGCCTGGAGCAACCGTCAAGCTGTGGAACCGTCGGGTTGGTAGCTACCACCCCGAAGCCGACGAAACCTTTGCGGTAGGAGGTGAGGATACAGCCCACGGTGGATCTGACGCCCGCATCGTGGCTGAGTTCCTTGGTTTCGTGCGCGGAGAAACCGCTCCTTCGACATCACCGCTCGCTGCCAGATATGCTGTTGCTGCTGGCCACGCCGCGACCCATTCCCTACGCAACGGAGGGGTACCCGTTGAGATTCCGACGCTCCCGGCGGCCTTAGAGAACCACTTCGGCTGACACATCGAATCGCGGGGTATCCAACGAAAGCGGACGGCGGGATGGTGGGTTTCGCCGAAGCCAGTCAACGACCCTACCCAAGTGCGGCTCTTGCTGCAGCCAGTTGGTCAGGTGTGCCCACATCGAACCAACCACCTCGCACGGGAACAGCCTTGATCTTGGCGCCTTCATGAATCATCGCGCTCAATGCGTCCGTAAGCTCGATCTCGCCGCGTTTTGACGGCTGAACCTGCTCAACGTAGGGCCATGCGCTCGGACCGAGGACCCCTATCCCCGAGTTGTTCCAAGAGGTAGTTGAGGTTCTAGGTGGTGGCTTCTCCACGATCGATGTCACCCAGCCGTCTCCATCAACCGTCACCGCGGCGCCGCTGGTTGGATCCAACACGGCATTGACAGCAAGCACTCCATCAGCCCCCTGATACCCTGCTGCCACATCTCGGTAAGTCTCAACACCCACCAAGACATCTGACCACAGGAACATGAACGGGGCTTCTCTTAAGTGTTCTTTCGCTTGGGCAAGGGCGTGACCAGTCCCCAAAAGCTGTTCTTGGTTTGAAAATGACAGCGCTATCTCCGAAAGTTGTGAGGCAGAGTCAACGACCTGTTCCCCAAGGTACCCCACGACTATTACTGCTCTGGAAACCCCAGCCAGCTCAATACCACCAAGCGCCCGCTCCAGCATCGACTGGCTGCCCACCCTGACGAGGGCTTTCGGAGTTTTCTGTGTGAGCGCCCCCAGCCTGCTTCCTCGACCGGCTGCTAGGACTACAGCCTGATCAATCATGTCAACCCTTCGCTCGGCCAGACTCGCATTGCCGGGCCGCCGCCGGTTTCGATCGCTCGTGCCACGACGTCACCCACCTTCTGGGGCGGGCAGACCGAGATTGCGTAGCCACCGAATCCCGCTCCGGTCAGGCGGGCACCATACGCCCCGGCCGACTTCATGGCAGCGGCAACAGCGTCTAACTCAGGAACAGTCACGCCAAAACGTCTAAGGCTCTCATGAGACTCATTGAAGAGCAGTCCAAGCCTTGGGCCGTCAGACGCTCGGATGGCTTCGACTGCTTCGTCAACGCGGCTAGCTTCGGACAGGACGTGTTCGGCACAAGTTCTGTTCCTCGAAGACATCTCCTCTACCGCTGCTCTGCATCCAGGGACCGAGTAGACGTCGCCCAACAACAGCGGCTGATCCGAGGCGATGCCAAGCAGGTTCCCCAGTTCTGTTGCCGCCGCCCTACAGCAGGCGACTCGGCTGTTGTACTCAACTTTCGCCCCCTCGCCTTTTGCCGCGGTCACCCCGCTGTGCGCCGCCACGACAGCAATCTCAGCTGGCAAGGAAACGTAGTCCGAGACATCTGGATTGAAGCGAATCCGCATTGCCGTTCCTGCCTGGGCTCTCACTATCACGTTCTGATCCATCGTGACCCCTTCTACGCCGGTTAGCTGCTCAGCATTAACAGCGAGGGCAACCAGTTCGTCGGGGGTCGCTGTTTCGCCCAGAAGTTCTGTCAGCACCCCTACGAGCGCGACCGTGAGAGCCGATGATGAGCTCAATCCCCCCTCCGACGGGAGAGTGCTCGATATCACAAGGCTTGCCCGAAGGCTGAGGGCTCCTGTAACCACAGCAGCCCCATATACATACCGATGCCAGCCACTCAACTGAGCCATCTCGGTTCCTGGTTGCAGCTCTATTGGGTTCTGGAAGGCCTCGGAACTGATCCTG
>CAXMPE010000123.1:0-4880 GCA_964195245.1 uncultured Verrucomicrobiales bacterium
TCCCGCGCGTCTCCTGCGAGTAGCGTCCGAGCTTGCGGCCCGAGCCGTACCAGTAATTCTGGCGGCGACGCCCGAAACCGTCTCACTAATCGAGCCCGAGTCTTGGACAACGGATTTCGTGCTTTCTCCCTACAACCCCCTAGAGCTCAGAGTGCGCCTCCGCCACTTGATCGGGACCGAAGACACTAACGAACTCAGATTCAGCGACCTCGTCCTCGACTTGGGAACCTACGAAGCCACTGTTGCGGGCGAGGTGCTCGACCTCACTTTCATGGAGTACCAATTACTCGCCTTCTTCGTCCAGCGTCCTGGGAAGGTGTGGTCCCGAGAACAGCTGCTCAGCCAAGTGTGGGGCTACGAGTACTACGGGGGCGCACGGACCGTGGATGTTCATGTGCGTCGATTGCGTGTGAAGATCGGCGAGGAACGCTCGCTTTGGATCAAGACCGTACGGTCGGTGGGATACCGCTTCGGATAGGGGGGTTGTCAGGGCTCTACCGAGCTGCGATAACCTCTATCTCGACCTTGGCTCCGAGAGGCAAACCCGCTACTTGGACGGTGGACCGAGCCGGCTTCGTTGAACCCACCGCAGCACCGTAGATCTCGTTCACTACCCCAAAATCAGCCATGTCGGCCAAAAAGATGGTGGTCTTGGCGACATTCGCCCAGGACAATCCCAGCTCAGCAAGCATGGCTGCAATGTTGGTGACGATGTGCGCTGTCTCTGTAGCCACATCTCCAAGGTCCAGCTCACCGGTGGTCAGATCAAAACCCATCTGCCCACTCAAGAACACGAAACCATTCGCCTCGGTAACCGCCGAATACGGGCCCACAGCGGGAGCCGCAGAAGCTAGCAGAGGTCGTTCAACCACCAGCTTAGGAAAAGGAGTTACCACAGCCGCAAGACCGCTCAACGTTGGGGTTGTTGATAGCAAACCCCGACTCCATGAGCCCATCTTTGTAATCGAGAACCGAGCCGACAAGCCGAGGCAGGCTCTGAGGGTCCACAGCGACCTTCACGTCGCCAAAATGCTCGATGATGTCGTCATCTTCAAACTGGGAATCGAAAAACATCTCGTAGGAGAAACCTGAACAGCCACCAGGACGAACCGCAACACGTAGCGCAAGCTCAGCATCACCTTCATCGTGAATGAGCTCTGCAACCTTGCCGATTGCTTTGTCTGTTAAGCGGATGGCCCGCTTGTCTTCGTGGGTCTTGATTTGAAGGCCGACGTCCATGACTACTCCTTGCTGCTGGTCTTTTTATCCAGCTGCTGCCTTGGCAGTATAGGGCTACTCACCGGGAACCTTCTAGTAGTAAGAAAAGCGCCGTAGCATTCACGCCATGACCAACAACGAAGCTGTCCTTGAAGCCCTCAAGGGGGTAATGGATCCAGAGCTCGGCTTGAACGTTGTCGAGCTCGGGATGATCCCCGACGTTACGATCGAGGGCAGCCACGCGATCATCGGCCTAGCCCTCACAATCGCAGCTTGTCCCATGCGCACTCAGATCGAGGGCGACGTCCGCCGCCGAATCCTCTCACTGCCGGGTATCGAAACAATCGAAATCAGAACCTCGGTCATGCGCAGAGAGCAGCGGGCTCAACTGATGCAGAGAGCCCGCAAGAACGCACGCGACAGAGCACAAGAAACCAAGGTCCTGCCGACGACCAGGGTGATAGCCATAGCCAGCGGCAAGGGAGGCGTCGGGAAGTCGACGCTCACAGCCAACTTGGCCGTCGCCATGACCGCCCTCGGGTTCAGCGTCGGAGTACTCGATGCAGATATCTGGGGATTCTCCATCCCACGGGCCCTCGGTGCCACCGGCCGGATTCAGGCGACCGACGACAAGCTTCTCATGCCGATCACCGCTCACGGCGTCCAGATCATTTCCACGGGACTTATCACCGAGTCGGAAGAGACTGCCCTCATGTGGCGCGGCCTCATGCTCTCAAAGGCGCTCGAACAGTTCCTCACGCAGGTCGATTGGGGCAACCTGGACTACCTACTCATTGACATGCCGCCCGGGACAGGGGACGTTCAGATGGCTCTATCTCGCTTGCTCCCCCAAGCAGAGATGCTGGTCGTCACAACGCCACAAGTCGCAGCCCAAAAGGTCGCGATACGAGTTGCTGACATGGCAAGACGTTCCTTCATGCCCATCCTCGGTGCGGTTGAGAACATGTCTGACTTCGTATGTGAACACGGAGAGAGTTACTCACTCTTCGGTAGCGGCGGCGGAGATCAGCTCGCCAATGACCTCGATATTCCTTTGCTAGGCCGAATCCCGCTCGACCCAGCGGTGGTGCAGGGCCAAGACAACGGAAGGCCGGTGGTGGCCTATCACCCGAAGAACAGAGCCTCGATCGCTATTACATCGCTATCAGAACAAATTGTCAGTGCGTTGCCGCCAGCCAACGCCGAAAGCTGTGTCGGTCGACTAGCTCAGATCTTTGACGAGCTGCCTGAGCTCTCCAACTCCTAGCGGCAGACGCTCGTCACGAGCGGCGTTGGGTTGACTGCACCACCACCGTTGGGATGGTATTCAAAGTGCAGATGGGGGATGTGTGCCGGGGCATTGCCTGATGTGCCAACCGTGCCGATAAACTCACCTTGACCCACGCTTTGCCCCACATGAAGCCCAGACGCATGCGAATCAAGGTGGGCGTAGTAGTACTCATGGCCACTGCTTCCCCGTAGCCAGATCGTCTTGCCGCCCAGGGTCGAGTCCCTCATCCTCTTGATGGTTCCATCGACTATCGCCACGATCGGGGTGCCGCGAGCCGCCAACATGTCCACCCCTTCGTGAGTGCGTCCTCCGGACCGAGGCGCCCCCCAGGAGTCAGAAAAGCTGACTGCTCCATTCACTGGGCACGCACCTCCATCACCAGAAGAAGGGACCGTAGTGGATGTTGTTGTGGCTCCTTGCGGGGCCGTGGTCGTCGTTGGACTTGTCGAGGTGGTTGTAGTGGGTGCCGGAGTCGTAGTGCTCGTGGCATTGCGAGCGGCCTCTTCCTCCGCCGCCTTGCGGGCTGCTTCCTCTGCCGCCCTTCGAGCCTCTTCTTCAGCAATCCGACGAGCCTCGTCTTCTATGGCTTTCTGCTCTTGAAGAATCAGGAAGTTGGCTTGGGCTGCTTCGAGCTTCTCATTGATGACTGCAACAGACGCCTCAAGTTCGGCCTCTACCGATAGCAACGAATCCTCAGCAAGATCCAACGA
Source organism: uncultured Verrucomicrobiales bacterium (assembly GCA_964195245.1). GTDB lineage: Bacteria > Actinomycetota > Acidimicrobiia > Spongiisociales > JAENVV01 > CAXMPE01. The sequence continues at coordinate 3,220 of CAXMPE010000123.1, forward strand.
CTCTCTTTGACGATCCAGCGACGAACGAATCGCGACAAGGTCGCCGAGTACCTTCTGATCTGACTCGACGATGTCGTTGACGTAGCTAATCCCGACGCCAACAGCACTAATAGAGTTGCCCCCCAAGAAGGGGGCGATCCCATCGAGAGAGTTGGTCATATATAGCTCTACCGCTCGCTCCATCGCGGCGGTTTCCAGCTCGCCGACCTGCAACACTGTCTCTGCGTACTGGCCGTTCAGTAGCGCAATCTGACTCGCAAGGGTCTCTCTGCGGGCGACGATACCTTCCCACTGTGCGCCCAGTATCTGGACCTCGGCAAGCGTCGCGTCCATCTCTGCCTGTGCTTTGGTTAGATCGTCGTCCGTCACTTGAGCCGTGACCGGGACTGCGATAACGAGGACAGCAAGAGTGAGCGCGAGGAAGTGTCTGAAACTCAGACTATGAGCGAAACGACGCCGTCCCACAATTCCTCCACCTCGACATGCGCCACGACCCCTTCATCTCGAAGCTTGGTCACGTGCGCAACAACAGAGTACGCGGCAAGGGGGTATAGACCGGGATCGATATCGGCGTACACATCTTCAACAACAGCACCGATTGTTCCCGCGCCCGCTGCGACTGCTGCAATCACCTGCTGCTCTCTTTCCATCCTGTGGGAGATGTACTGATCTATGATCTGATAGGGCTCACCTATCTCCGGACCGTGCCCGGGGAAGAGGCGCGTCAGCGGGACGTCTTGGAGGCGCACGAGGTGCTTCAGGTAGGAGGCAAGGTCCTCAATCATCACAGTTGATCCACCCATGATGTGATCCCCAGTGAACAGTTCCTTGCCAACCAAGAAGCAAAGGTGATCGGACGCATGCCCAGGAGTATGGAGGACCTCCAACGTCTCGGCGCCGAAGTTCACGGAGTCCGCCTCCTCGAGGCGGATGTCTGGAACGAACTCCGCTGACTGGGTGTACCCGTATGAGGGAACCCCCAAACTGACCGCAACTGGATTGGCCAGAGGTGCGTGATCGATGTGGGTGTGGGTAACTAGCACTCCCTTGACCGCCCGGCCGTCCACAGCTCCAAGGATTGCGGACTCATGGCTCTTGATGATGGGACCCGGATCAACAATGAGGATCTCTCCAGCGGAATCAAGGAGGTAGGTGTTGGTCCCCGGACCAGTGAACAAGCTGGGATTAGGAGCCAGAAGCTTCTGAACCTCCATCAAAGTTCCCACGAGTCAACGTCGATCACGGTGGGCGGGGAATCTGATTCACCGCCAGGAGCCAAGAAGGTGATCTTCGAAGAGATCCGCTTGGCTAGCTGGGTGTGTACCCGGGCTTGCACCGCAGGAACAAGCAACAGAAAGCCGATGATGTCAGTGAGGAACCCAGGCGAAATTAGAAGCGCGCCGGCTACCAAGACCGAGACGCCGGCACTCAATTCTTTGCCAGGAACGGCCCCTTGGCCAACCTTCTCCTGAATCCTGGCCCAAACCGCCAGCCCAGACCGACGCACGAGCGCCGACCCCAACACAGCCGTGCCGAGCGCGATGAGCAAGGCTGCGAGGAGCCCAATCTGTCGCTCTACAGCAACAAAGATGAACAACTCAGCCAAGGCAACAACACCAAAGAGACTTACTAGACGCATGAGCGAATGATAACCCTCGCTC
>CAXMPE010000124.1:0-9051 GCA_964195245.1 uncultured Verrucomicrobiales bacterium
CTGTCGGCTCATGTGATTGTGAACGAGTGGCCCGCCGTAGAAATCGCTGATGTGCTGTACAAGTACGGCGAGGAGCGTTTCTCGAGGCGGATCGCTCAGCGCATCGTTGCTGCCCGCCCAATTGAGACCACCAAGCAACTCGCCGAGATCGTCAAAGAGGCCATTCCGGCTGCCACTCGCCGCACAGGCGGTCATCCTGCGACCCGCACGTTTCAGGGCCTGCGCATCGCTGTCAACGATGAGCTGCGAGAGATCGAGGATGGGCTAGATACAGCTCTGGAACTACTTTCTCCTGGCGGGCGTTGTGTTGTCATCTCCTATCACTCTTTGGAGGATCGGATTGTGAAGCATCGCTTCCGCGACGCATCGACTGGCTGCGTATGTCCACCAGAGTTTCCGGTATGCCAATGCGACGAGACAGCAAGCATGAAATTGGTATCGCGCAAACCCATTGTTCCTGACGCAGCTGAGATAGAGCGCAACCCTCGGGCCCGTTCGGCAAAACTACGCGTAGTAGAAGCGGTGGCGGCATGACCGCTCGCATCCAGAAGAAGACGGCGCAACAGGGCCTGAGTGTCATAGTCGGCAGAAGGCGGTTCTCTCGTCTCATCGTCTTCCCATGGGTCATCTATCTGCTCCTTATCGCCGTGGCCTTTGTTGGTCTCTCATACGCTCAGACGTCCATGAACAGGGGAGCGGTGACCCTCGAGGAGCTTCGTCAAGAGATTTCGACGCAAGAGGCCCGCACCGCCCAGCTGAGATTGGAGATCGCCCGTCTACGATCTCCCGACCGCATCATTGAAGAAGCCACAGCGCTCGGCATGGGCACGCCGAGCGTCCCGCTCCAAACAGTGGAAGCAATAGAGGTGGAACGTACCCTCGCGGTGCCCTACCTAGCCATCATCGAGACCGGGTCCAGCGCTGGAGATCCTGATGAGGTGGGCGCTGCTCCACTTCCGGATCCGCCTGACCCGTCGGGCGGATAGAGCATGGGCAAGAAAGCCCGCTCCAAATCCAGAGAACTCAGGATCCTCACTCTTGGCCTAGCGCTGGCTCTGATCTGGTCCAGTGTCGGGCTCAAGCTGTGGGATCTACAGGTGGTTCAGGCCGCCGAGCTCAAGGAGTCAGCGCTGGAGCAGACCCTTCGCACCCAGGATCTGGAGGCCACTCGAGGCACCATCTTTGATCGGACAGGTCAGATTCTGGCCTTCACTATCGACTCAGATAGCATCTACGCGAGGCCAGCAGACATAGAGGATCCCATGGGCACTTCGCTCATGCTGTCGGCGGCTCTGGGCCTACCGCTCGACCAAGTCCTAGCCGCGATTCAAAAGGACACTGGTTTCGTCTGGCTGAAGCGCCACCTCGAGATGGAGGAGTCTGCGGCCGTTGCAGCTCTGGATCTACCGGGGATTCATGCGGTAGTTGAACCTAAGCGGGTATACCCGATGGGAGTCAACGTCGCTCACACGGTCGGATTTGTGGATCCCGACGGTATAGGGATAGAGGGACTTGAATATCGGTACAACGACGTCCTTGCAGGCCGCGCTGGGTTCATCCAGGAAGAGTGGGGCAAGAACAACGTTCCGATCCCCCAGAGCGAGGTGGACACAGTGGCTGCGGTGCCAGGTGCTGACCTCATCACCTCCATAGACCTCTCGATTGCTCTGGTAGCCAGAGAAGCCTGTGAGGCTGCGCTTGAACGCACGGGAGGCTTGCGCTGTTCGGTTGTAGTGATGGATCCCCGATCCGGTGAGATTCTGGCGATGGAAACCGGTCCAAGCTTTGACCCGGAGGACGTTCGAAACGCTGATCCTTTGACGCTGCAGAACATGAGCGTGCGATACCTGTACGAACCAGGTTCCATCATGAAGGCGGTAACAGTGGCTGCTGCCATTGAGGAAGGGGTGGTCAATCCCAACACCTGGTTCGAGGTACCGACCTCCATTGAGCTCGATGAGTTCACCATCCGAGATTCCGGCCGCGATGAGACAGAGAATATGCAAGTACGTAGCATCATCACTCGTTCCTCAAACGTCGGCACCATCCTTGTTCAGCAGGCTTTAGGCGACGAACTTCATCGGCAATACCTCTATCGGTTTGGCTTCGGCCAATCAACCGGTGTCGATTTCTCTGGCGAGGCGATTGGCCAACTGAACGTCGATGCCACCTGCAGTACCTGCTTGCCTTCGGCTGCCATTGGGTACTCGGTCAACACCACGCTGCTGCAGATGGCAGCTGTGTACGCGACAATCGCCAATGATGGGGTGTGGGTACAGCCCCATCTCGTGCGCGAAGTTATCACGGCCGGTGAGTCAACGCCCTTCGTTCCTGATCGCCGAGAGGTGATCAGCCCAGCCACAGCAGCGACCGTTCGCCTGCTCTTGCAGAGCGTTGTTGAGAGCACAGAAGGCACGGGGAGTAACGCTGCGATCAAGGGCTACTCAGTAGGCGGGAAGACCGGTACGACACGGGTGTATGACGGTGGGCAATACCACGAAGACCGGCATATTGCGTCGTTTGTCGGGATGGCTCCGATCAACAACCCTCGGTTGGTGATTGCTGTGATGGTGGAAGAACCGATCAACGGCTACTTCGGCTCCCAGGCAGCCGCTCCGGTGTTTGCTGAGGTCATGCGAGCTGCCCTCCTCGATTTGGGTGTGCAGCCGGATGGGTAGTCTTCTGTCCGAGCTGGCCGCCGCGGTCAACGGACAGCTACATGGACCAGATGTCACCGTCTCCGACGTCACCCATGACAGTAGGGAGGTGGGCCCAGGGGCTTTGTTTGTCGCCATTAGGGGAACAGCTGCTGACGGCCATGACTTTATCGATGGCGCCGCTGAGAGCGGCGCTTCTGCTGTTGTTGTGGAGCATCTGTCCGACACCGATCTGCCACAGCTGCTGGTCTCAGACTGTCGGGCTGCCATGGGCTTGCTTGCTGACGTTGTTCACGGTCATCCGTCCCAAGGCCTCACTGTTGTGGGTATCACCGGGACTAACGGCAAGACAACTGTCTCCTACATGCTTGAGGCGATTGGGCGCGCCGCGGGAGTTCCAGCAGCAGCAATCGGGACCACCGGACTGTTTGTCAATGGGGTACTCACCCCGCTGGGACGCACCACCCCTGAAGCATCCGATCTACATCGGATGCTCGCTCAACTTCGAGATCAAGACGTACGGCTCGTCGCTCTAGAAGTGTCTTCGCACGCGATCGCGTTGCACCGGATTGCTGGCGTCCACTTCGCTGCAGTTGGTTTCACCAATCTCAGTCAAGACCACCTGGACTTCCATCACGACATGGAGAGCTACTTCCAGACAAAGGCCGAGTTCGTAACCGGTGCGCCCCTAGCGGTAGTCAATGTTGAATCCTCGTACGGGCGGCGCTTGGCAGAGCAGGTACGCTCGCTCGAAGTCGGGAGGGATCTTACTGCTGAGGGACTGACGCTATTTGAAGCCCACTCCACCTTCACCATGGCTCTGGGCGACGAACGGGCCTACGTCGATCTCCCGATGGGTGGAAGGTTCAATGTTGAGAACGCCCTGGTGGCCGCAGGCCTAGCCCTGCAGCTCGGCCTTGATCTGTCCCAAGTCGCGCAAGGACTGACGAACAGCTCACTCGTTCCTGGCCGGTTTGAAACCATTGCGGGGCCGGGATTCACAATGGTTGTTGACTACGCGCACACTCCAGACGGGATCGCATCGGTGATCGCAGCCGCTCGAGAAATCACCTCTGGACGAGTAATCGCAGTCTTTGGTGCTGGCGGAGACAGAGATCGAGATAAGCGTCGGCAGATGGGGCTGGCGGCGACAGCCGCCGATCTAGTGATAGCCACCTCGGATAACCCAAGAAATGAAGATCCTTCTGGCATTATTCAGCAGGTTTGCGAAGGGATAGAGGAGGGAGGGGCGGTGTTTGAAGTGCAGGTCGACAGACGACTAGCAATCCAGCGTTCAATTGAGCTCGCCCAAGTCGGCGACATCGTGCTCATCCTCGGCAAAGGCCATGAAGCTACGCAGGAAATAATGGGCGTGGCTCACCGCTTTGACGATCGCCAAGTCGTTCGGGATCTTCTCGGGGTCGCTCCATGATCTCAATGCTCATCGCAGCGGCCGTTTCGTTCGTTTTCACCGTGTCCTTGCTGCCTGCAGCGATCCGGCAGCTCCGGGCGCGCAACATAGGCCAGTTCATCAACGAAGACGTTGAAGGTCATGAGCACAAACACGGCACCCCAACCATGGGCGGAATTGTCATCGTTCTCGGTGTGATTGTTGGGTACTTCGCGTCGCATATCTCGCCGTTCACTGTGGGCGAAGGATTTGGTCTCTCCTGGCTCAAGCCCACAACTGGCGGGCTTTTGGTGCTCTTTGCGATGGTGGGCATGGCTGTCATAGGACTGCTCGACGACTACTCCAAGGTCCGTGCTGAACGGAACCTAGGTTTGAACAAGCGAGGCAAGTTCGGTGGCCAGCTTGTCATTGCAGGTCTCTTCGCTTGGGGTGCGGTTGCTACTGGAGTAGAACCGTCGATCAGCGTTGTCAGGTCGATAGGCATCGCGATCCCTCCTATTCTCTTCGCCATCTGGGTGCTGTTCATGCTGTCAGGGTTTGCCAATGCCGTGAACCTGACCGATGGTCTTGACGGGCTCGCAGCGGGTTCCTCGGCGCTCGTGTTTGGTGCCTACACAATCATGACCTATTGGATATTCCGTAACGCAGACTTCTATGGCACGTTCATGGCTCTGGACTTGTCCGCTATTGACATATCGAGAGTCAGCGCGGCCATTTTTGCTGCTGCGTTGGGCTTCCTCTGGTACAACGCTGCTCCCGCTCAGATCTTCATGGGAGATGTTGGTTCGCAGGGGCTTGGTGGTGCGCTGGCTGCTGTGGCTTTGCTTACCAATACCGCGCTGCTCGTCCTCATCATTGGCGGTCTCTTCGTCTGGACCACGGCCACTGTGATCCTGCAAGTGTTTGCGTACCGGGTCTTCGGTCGGCGCATCTTCAAGATGACGCCCATCCACCACGCTTTCGAGTTACGGGGCTGGCCTGAAACGCTGATCGTTATTCGATTCTGGATCATTGCTGCCCTGTCGGTTGCTGTTGGCATTGGGCTGTTCTACGCGGACTTCGTCATCCACTCTGGTGGCGTCTTATGACAACACTGGTCTTGGGGACCGGGCTCTCTGGGCGTGCAGCAGTTCGTCTCTTGCAACACAAGGGTGAGCCGTTCAAGTTGTTTGACGAGAGCGGCTTATCGAACTTGGGCGGCGAGGCCGTGGCCGGTCCCGAGTGGGATGATTCGATCCTGCAAGGTATTACGAGGGTGGTCTCCTCGCCGGGCTTCTCAGAGCACGCCAAACCGATACGGGCTGCTCTTGCCGCGTCTATTCAGGTGATCAGCGAGCCGGAACTGGCGTTTCGGTATCTTTCGATGCCCGTGATAGCGGTCACTGGAACAAATGGGAAGACGACGGTCACCCAACTTATCCATGAGATGTTCCTTGCCTCGGGGCACCGAAGCGTTGCAGCGGGCAACATTGGTCTGCCGCTGAGCGACATCATCGAAGACGAATACGATGTTGCCGTGGTTGAGCTTTCAAGCTTCCAACTGCGGTTCATCGATACGTTCCGTCCGGCGATCTCGGTCCTCATAAATGTGGCATCTGACCACCTCGACTGGCACCTCGACCGGGATGCATACGTGGCTGCCAAGGCTCGGATTGTTGAAAATCAGGGCGAGGACGATCGAGTGATCTTCAACCTTGACGATGCCGAGGTCGTCGACATTGCTCGGGCTTCAAGAGCCCGCCAGACGGGTGTGTCTGTCACCTCGGAGTTGTCGGAGTATGGGGTCCGCGATGGGGCCTTGTGGTTCGGTTCGTTTGGTGTCCCAATAGGGGAATTGCACGTGAGCGATGACGCCTTTCTCTCGGATCTTCTGCTCGCAGGGGCAGCGGCTAAGGCTGGGGGAGCCTCGTCAGCAGGCATCGAGTCAGTAGTGCGGTCGTTCACCCCGAGTCACCATCGACGGATGGTGGTGCGAGTAAGCGATGGGGTTACCTTTGTGGACGACTCAAAGGCCACCAACCCGCACGCAGCGCTTGCTGCCATAGCTACGTACCGGTCGGTCCTGTTGATCGCTGGAGGGCAGGCCAAGGGTCTTGATCTTGCTCCGCTGGTGACAGCCGAGCAAGTGAAGCACGTCTTTGCAATGGGAGAGGCAGCCGAGGAGCTCGCGGGAGCCGGGCCGCACAAGGTAACGATAGTTTCGGGGCTCAACGACGCGTTGGAACGAGCAGTCGCCGTCGCTGTCGATGGGGATACCGTTCTCCTCGCTCCAGGGTGCGCCTCGTTCGACATGTTCGACTCCTACGGAGCGCGCGGCGACGAGTTTGTCAGGGCGGCACATATGGCCCTTGACTCGAAGCAGGAACGACTCTCATGACCGGCGTTGCTTCAATAACCAAGACGCGCACCAAGGCTAAGTCAAAGGCCAAAGCGGCGGAGCAGAATCTCCGCACACAGATCTTCTTGGTGGCCGCGACTGGCATTCTGCTCGTGATCGGGTTGGCAGCCACCCTTTCGGCGTCCTCGGTAGCGGCAGAAGCGCGCGGTGACGCTTGGAACGCAGAATTTAAACATCAGGCGCTTTTCGCTGCAATCGGTCTCGTGGTGATGGTGGTTGCTGCGAGGACGCCGTACACGCTGTACCGGAAGCTAGCTATCCCTCTTTGGTTGGGATCCATGGTGGCTTTGATCGCCGTGAAGTGGTCGCCGATGGGCGTGTGGCATGGGGGAGCAAAACGGTGGTTAGATGTGGGGGCGTTTGAGTGGCAGCCTTCCGACTTCGCCAAGTTTGCCGTGATCATCTCGTTGGCGATGGTCTACGAGAAGAAGGAACGCCTCAAACAACTCGGCCAGGCCGGGCATTTCTTTGTCCCCACTGCGGTGATCCTTGGGGGAGTGGCGTTGCTGGTCGTCACCCAGACAGATCTCGGAACCACAGCGGTCATCTTGGGCGCTGGTTTCGGAGTAATGGTCGCTGCAAGGATCAAGCTCGTGCACCTAGGGCTCCTTAGCGGGGTGGGAGTGATGCTCGCCATGCTGTCAGTCAGGACAAACGAGTATCAGGCATCGCGCATCGAGGCTTGGCGAAACCCTTCGGCAGACTTGGCCGGTATTGCGTATCACGTCAGCCAGAGCAAAATCGCTATTGGCAGCGGCGGACCCTTCGGAGTGGGCCTTGGTCAGAGCAGGTTTAGGTGGCTCTACCTCCCCAACGCGCACACTGACTTCATCTTCAGCATCATTGCCGAAGAGCTCGGTTTTGGCGGAGCTGTATTCGTGATCATTCTGTTTCTTGGCATCTCAGTGCTCGGAACGGCTATCGCGGTTCGAGCTCCTGATCGGTTTGGCATGATGGTGGCTGCTGGGATCACAGCATGGATCTCGTTGCAGGCCTTCATCAACGTAGGCGGTGTCACTGGGATGATTCCGCTCACAGGAATCACACTTCCCTTTGTCTCCGCTGGAGGCTCCTCGCTCATCACCACGCTTGGAGCAGTAGGCGTTCTGCTGAACATCGCCTCAAAGGGAGTGTCAGGAGCGAAACGGTGAGTATCGCGATCGCCGCTGCGGGCACGGGAGGTCATGTACTACCGGCCATAGCTGTCGCTGACGCCATCTTTGGTCAGCTTCCTGTCGTGTTCTTTGGTGGCGACAGGTTTGAGAAGGAAGCCGTGCCGAGGGCGGGCTTTGAGTTTGTAGAAGTCGGGCTGCGGGGGCTGCAACGCCGGTTCACGTTGAAGAACCTCTTGATTCCCTTCACGGTCCTGCGAGCCGTTGGCACCATTGCTCGGGAGTTCCGAGAGCGCGACGTGACGGCTCTTCTGTGTACGGGTGGGTACGTAACAGTGCCGGCCGCGCTGGCCGCTCGTTGGGTGGGCATTCCCTACTTCCTAGCCGAGCAGAACGCCCATGCCGGACTCGCCAATCGCCTCATGGCTCGCAAAGCAGCAAGGGTGTTCACCTCCTTTGAAGAAACAGAAGGTCTCCCTGGGGCGGACCACGTTGGCAACCCAATCCGTGCAGAATTCGCTGACTACTCAAAGGCTCAAGCGAGGCGGGCCTCGGTGGGTTACTACGGAATGGACCCACACCGGTTCACTCTCGGTGTAGTCGGTGGGTCGTTGGGATCCGGGGCGTTGAATGATGCCACTTTTGAAGCTGCCCGGATGTGGGACCGCTCAGACGTTCAGGTGATCCACCTCGCCGGAAGCCGATATGAGGCCGACATGCATCTCCGGGCAGAGGACATCGGTATAGATTGGAAAGTGGTTGGCTTCGAGGAACGCATGGACCTCTTCTACGGCGCAGTAGACCTTCTATTATCTCGAGCTGGTGGGATGGTGGCCGAGATCACCGCCACTGAAACGCCCATGATCCTTGTTCCTGGGAGCCACGGGTCTGCTGGCCATCAAGCAGCTTCGGCTCAGATACTTGCAAAGGCTGGAGCGGCCGTAGTCTTACCCGAGGAGGGTCTAGGTGGAGCGCTGGCTGAGGAAGTCTTGCGTCTGATGGAAGACAGAACAGCTCTCGCGAAGATGGGTGCCAGTTCACGGGCTGTTGCTAAACCCGACGCAGCAGAAACGATTGCAAAGGTGTTAATCAATGCTTCTAGGTAGTGAGTATGAGAAGGTCCATGTGATCGGGGCAGGCGGCGCCGGAATGAGCGGGCTTGCCAAGCTGCTCATCCAGTCGGGGCACACGGTGAGCGGCTCCGATCTTGTTATGGGCCCAACCCTGCGATCCATCGGAGAGCTCGGAGCTACTGTCTGGCAAGGCCACGACCCGTCCAAGATGCGAGGGCTCGATCTTGTGGTGGCTTCATCGGCTGTCCCGCCCTCCGATCCAGAACTCTTCGCGGCGAGAGAGGCGGGGATCACCGCGTGGGACCGGCCCAAGCTCCTTCGTGAACTGACCGATCACTTCCCAGCGATTGGTGCCACCGGTACACACGGCAAGACATCAACTTCAGCCATGCTTGTGCAT
>CAXMPE010000125.1:0-2481 GCA_964195245.1 uncultured Verrucomicrobiales bacterium
GGCGACTACGTTGACGAGATCACATTCGTTGCGATTGGCTGGAACGCGTCCTTTGCTAGGACAGAAGCCCGGGCAAAGGAGCTCCTGACGTCAGGCAACGTAATGTGGGGCCTCGACGAGGAGGCCGAAATCTTCAGCCTCTACGGTGTGCCCTACCAACCGGTGAGCGTGCTAGTTGCCAACGGCAAGATCATCCAAGCCTGGAGAGGTGCTGCAGGCGAGGAGGCTCTGCGAGCTGCTCTCGACAACCTGGCTTTGTTCAGCGTTTAGGCAGCGTCGTCCCGCTTAAGAGCTTGGCCCTTGGTACACATCCCCGGTGGTTCTCGCTCCTACGGGTTCGCCGGCGTCAACCTGTTCAATCAGGCTGATTAGCGAGAGGTAGTCGACGGGTCCGATCACCTTGCCGACGATCATGCCGCTGCGGTTGATGAAGAATGTTGCTGGCAGCCCGAAAATGCCGAACTCGACTCCAGCTCGACTTTCCGGGTCAACCACAACGATCTGGTTCTCCGTCCGTCCCAGTTCGTCAAGAAAGGCAACAGCGTCGTCAAAAGTGTCCTCGTGGTCTATGGACACGAATCGGACTCCACGATCCTCAAACGCTTGGGCTGCTTGGACGAAGCCGGGATGTTCTGCTCTACACGGTAGGCACCAAGAAGCCCAGAAGTTGACCACCACAATGTCGCCAGCGAAGTCGGTCAGCCTGACCTCGCCTGGCCCTTCCAAGAGTGGGAGAGCAAGATCTGGAGCTGGGGTGTCGATCAGCGGTGTATCAGGAACCGTATCGGCTAGGTCGATGCGGCCAGCCAAGAATCCACCAAAAATCACCATCAACCCAATGCCGGTCCACGCAAGCTTCTTGGCATCCACTAGGAGCTTCCGATCTGATCGAGGAGTTGCTGGACGTCTTCAAGGACACCTTGGGGAACGTTGGGAGATTCGGCAACTTGAGTCAGTAACGGAACTGCTTCGCTACCCCGTTCGGCGTTCACCAGCAGAATTGCGTAGAAGTAGGCAGCTTCGTTATTTGCTGGAAAGGCGTCCAATGCCCTCTGGTAGGCCACCTCTGCTGTCTCTGGCTCGTCATTGACATAGAGAATCCATCCCATCCGCCCAAGCGCCTCGGATGCCTGCGAGGGGAGGGGCTCGTTGAGGAGGACTGCCTGGAAGTGCTCTGTTGCTGGTGAGAACAACTGCTCCTCGAAGTATCGCTCGGCAAGTGCCAACTCCATGGCATTGAGTTGACTGGCTGGGATCGCCCCCGAAGCCTTGAACCCTTCGATCGTGGACGCAAGGGTCTCATTGGAGATCTCGTCGAGGTTGGGAGCGATATCACCGCTCACGACTGCTGTATCTGCAATAGGTTGCAGAACCTGTCCCAGCAGGAAGGCGGCGGAGGTGACGGCGAGGGCTCCGCCAATGACGATCCCGACTGTCCTCCGGACAGGGGGACTGTCCTCCGTGGCCACTGGCGCTCCGCTGTCAGTGTCGAGTTCGGGGTCTTTGCGGCGCTGACTGCGGGCGAGGATCAACCCTCCGGCGATGATGCCGGCAACCGGTACCGACCATAGAACGATTCCGCCAAGATCAAGTGGGGGGTCGAGCAGTACGGACGGACCATACCGGGCTGCAAAGAAGTCGAGAACCTGTTGGTCGGACCATCCAGCATCGACCTGCTCGCGGATGATGAGCATCATGGTGAGAGCGGTTGGAACCTGGGACTCAGCGACTGACTCTGCTTGGCATTTCGGGCATCGAATTCGATTCCCAAGATCGATAGCTCGGTCGCCAGTGCCGCCTCCGATGACTAGCCCCCACGCGATGATGATCGCGAGGAGACTGGGCACGGCCCATCGGCGGAACCGTATCATCGAGACGTCCGCTCCAGAGCTTCTTCGCTGTCTCGAACTCTTCTTCCCTTGGCCGAGTACAGGCCGCCCGCGGCGATAACGAACCCACCTAGCCAGACCATCCACTGCAACGGGAAGACGTGGACATCGAGCAGGATGTGGTCCCCATCAATGTTTTTGAGACTCAGGTACAGGTCACGGCTGAAGCCTTCTACCACGGCAGGAGTGGGGATGGCGATGGTCGGGTAGGCGTTGATCTGTGGTTGGTAGGTGCCGATGATGCGACCATTTCGCTCGACTAGGACGTTGGCCCCGGTTTCATCGCGCTGTGGGTTCGAAGCGGTGAAACCGCTCACATAGGTGAGCTCATAGGAGTTGAAGAGCACCGTCTCATCCTTATCGATACTGAGATCGACGGTGGTTACCGACAAGCCGCTCGAAGCTGCGATTCCGACGGCGATGATCGCGACGCCGACGTGGGAGAGCATGCCTCCCCAATAGCCACGGTCGCGACGAACGATGTTCAGCGCTGCTTGGGGCAGACTCATGTCGCGTCTTGCTGCCGCTGCACTCGCCAATCGATAGAGTCGAAGAACGGGCCCGGCAACGATGAATACAGCCAGGCCTGCGG
>CAXMPE010000126.1:0-4495 GCA_964195245.1 uncultured Verrucomicrobiales bacterium
GCAATTACTTCGCTTAAAAGCAGAAAGAGAGAGCCGAGAGGCTCTCTCTTTCGTTGATATGACGGCGGTCAACCGGGTAGGGTCTCTGGATGGAACTTACAGCTGAACTCACGAATCAAGTCACCTGGAGAATCCCAAACGCCCTTGCACTAGTGGGCTCGCATCACACCGGCGAGTGGAACGCAATGACGACATCTTGGATCACCCAGGTTGCTCAGGAGCCGGTGCTCATTGGCGTGGGCGTTGACAAGCTGGCTGTTACTCACCGACTCATCGATCAGGGTGAGTCGTTTACGGTCAATCTATGGAACGCAGAAAACACGCGGCCGTTCGTGAAGTTCTCCAAACCGGCGACCATGGATGACGGCGCCCTCAACGGATGGCGCGTGACAACTGCTGAGACCGGTGCTCCGGTGTTTGTTGATGCGGTCGCTTGGATAGATTGTCGAGTAGTTCAGCGAGTCGATTGTGGGAGCCATACGTTCTTCATTGGAGAGCTCGTGGCTGCTGGGAACCCCGAGCCAGACAGCAGGGTTGCGTCCATGGGCGATACACGCATGAAGTACGGCGGCACCCGTCGAGGACATTGATTCTTAGGTGGGCACCTTTGCCAGGCCCTCCACAACCTTGCCTCCGGTAGCCGTCAAGATTTCTGGGGCGGCCAAGATCTTTCGATCTCTGCTCCCCCCTCCCAGGATGATCTTTGCGCGGGTCATCACACGACTATCAATGAGCAAAGGGAGTCCGTCTGGTAGTCCAAACGGGGTGACCCCGCCGATAGCCATCCCAGTGATCTTCTGCGTGTCTTCTGCTGGAGCAAATGATGCTCTACGAACACCCAGCTCCTTCTTGACTGCTTTGTTCACATCTAGGCGTGTGGATGCCAGCACGACACAAGCCGCGTAGACCGGAGGATCTGACTTACCGATCACGAGGATGGTGTTGGCTGAATCCTCGAGGGCGTAACCGTAGGCGGCGCAGAACTCAGCAGTGTCGGCCAAAGCCGGATCACACGGGATCAGTTCAAAGGGCACACTGAGAGAGTTCAAGGCAGAAACTAGGGGGTCAGTCACGGGATGCGCCTTCCCTCGTCCGGTCGGTGGGCGTTCTCAAAAGCCGAGTTGGGAGGCAGCGAGATTACGCATAATTTCTTCCGACCCTCCGCCAATAGCATTGACTCTCACCTCTCTATAGAGGCGTTCCACGGGTGAGCCCCTCAGGAATGAAGCGCCTCCAAGAATCTGGGCGGCTTCTCTTGCGCAGAACTCCATGGTCAGGCTCGCCTGCACTTTGGATTCTGCCAGTTCAGCCACTGGCGTCTCCCCTTGGGAGATGCGCCAAGCGAGCATCTCGAGCCACGCCTGCGTGGCGTTGATCTGCCGATCCATCTCCACGAGCTTGTGCCTGATGACCTGACGCTCATTGAGGAATCTCCCGAACGTCTTGCGTTGCTTTGCGTAGGTGACTGCCTCGTCGAAGAGGAGTCGGGAACCGCCGTTCATCCCGGCGACCATGAAAAGACGTTCGTAGTTGAAGTTCAACATCACCACAGAGAAGCCGTAATTCTCCTGTCCGAGTAGGTATCTGGAGGGCACGCGAACGTCGGAGAAGTACAACGAGGCGGTGTCGGATGCCCACCAGCCCATCTTCTTGAGCTCTGTCGTGTCGAATCCGGGAAGCTTGGTGGGAACAACGATAAGACTTACACCTGAAGCTCCGGGACCTCCGGTTCGCACCGCGGTCGTCACGTAATCCGCTCGGATGCCTGAGGTGATGAACGTCTTTTCACCGTTTATGACGTAATCATCTCCGTCCCTCACCGCCGTGGTTGATATGTTCGCTACATCCGAGCCAGCACCTGGTTCGGTGATAGCGAGGGCAGAAATAAGGTCGCCAGAGAGGACCCCTGGAAGGATCTCGGCTTTGGCTTCCTCGGTACCAGCGTTCTGGATCGGGGGTGCTCCTATGTAGCTGGAGAGCAGCGACGCCGGAATACCACCAGCACCACATTTCGCTAATTCCTCGGCGAGGATCACAAGGAGGAAGGGATCATGCGTACCAAGTCCGCCCCATTTCTCATCGAACCCAATACCGAGGGCTCCGAGGCGCGCGATCTTCTGATAGAGCCCTCGGGGGAATGTCTCGGCCTCATCCCAATCGTTCACGAACGGAGTGATCTCTTTTGCCACGAATGATTGGAGTACTGCCCGGAATGCATCATGCTCTTCGGTGTAGAAGGGGTGTGCCATGGTGGGACGGTACCAGTCGCTTGGCGGCGTCCGTCTCTACGAGAGGAACTTCTTGGTGAGTCTCTGCATTGTGTTCAGTGTTCGCCTTGTTTGTGTTCCTAGTGACTTCTCGATGGCAAGGGTATCGAGTGCCGCATCCGACATGCCCGCGGCTGGTAGCCAGTAGAGCTCCCTTCCTTGAAGATGGAGAAGATCGTCAGGCGTCGCCATGTTAAGGACCTCCTTAGCGTTCTGGGGTGTTGGTAGCTTCTCCAACAGCGAGACTTGCACCTTGCCGGTCGAAGAGCCGAGCTGTACAGCGCTGAATGGCTGCGTCTCAGCAATTGCTTGAACTTCCTCGGCGGTTCGCAACACAACAGGAACGCTGTACCCGAGGGACTCTTGAAGGCCTGTTTCGATGCTCTTTGCATGGAAGGGGGAGGGCTGGGCGTCGAAAACAACGTTGCCGCTCGCAAGGAAACTCACAGGGCTAGCGAGCCCAAGTTCCGAGAAGATTCGTTCCAGCTCCTGGCCAGTAACTCG
The DNA here is from genome assembly GCA_964195245.1 of uncultured Verrucomicrobiales bacterium. Taxonomy (GTDB): domain Bacteria; phylum Actinomycetota; class Acidimicrobiia; order Spongiisociales; family JAENVV01; genus CAXMPE01. Next base: position 2,772 of record CAXMPE010000126.1, read on the forward strand.
CCTTCCACCTACGTTTATGCTCCTAAGGAAACCGACGTAGCGCTGCATCAGGTAAGTCTACGTCAGTCGCGGGCTGCCCTTTTCGATCGACAGTGCGGGCCGGTTCAGTCTTCTCAGGTATCGAGTGGTGATTCGTCTTGGGCAAGGAGTCTTGTCAGGTCCTCGGTCCGCTCGTTCATGCCGAGATCTTTGGTGGTCGGCCAATCGTCGATTTCATTGCGAGCGAACTCGATCCATCGTTCGATGCTTTTGAACATGTCTATCTGGAAGGTAGCGAAGAGCACCGACAAATGGGTGCGTTCGGGGAAGGGGTGTCCACCGTCCAAGTAGGACCCCATTAATTCGACGATTGCCTGATGGTGATCTTCAATGTCAGCCTCGAACTCGTCTAGGGCGCCTTGAAGTTCTTCGAGGGTTCCATGATCGGCGAAGAGCAGTCTGAGTAGGGCTTCAATCTCAAAACGCGGAGGCTGGGTCTTGGTCTCCGTCCAGCCCGCGAGGGCTTTTCGCCCCTCGTCGGTTATTTCGTAGACGTTGCGGCTGCGTTTGCCGGCCTCTTCCTTGTACGTAGTGGCGTATCCCAGCGTGACGAGCTTCTTGGGTTCTGAGTAAAGGAGGCGTTCAGACTTCGGCCAGGCGTAGCGGAGGCTGCGCTGGGCTTGGTTGGTGAGTTCGTATCCGGTCCACGGCTTCAGGCTGAGGAGGGCTAGGACTGCGTAGGATGAGGTGGTCATTCTTGGTGCCATAGACTTGACTCTACTGCATTCTTCAGTATATAGTGTACTGCAAGCTGCAGTAGGCAGCAACGTTGTTAGATTAGGAGGGCGACATGGAGATTACAGAGCACATCAAGGCGGTTGGACAGGAAGCTAAGTTGCTGGCCGAAGCAGCCAAACAGGGCGGACTAGAGGTGGACGTCCCCTACTGTCCTGGTTGGGACATGCGCGAGCTAGTCCGTCATCTCAGCGAGATCCATCTTTGGGCGGCTGCTCATGTCGGTCAGCCGCACCACGACAATCCGTGGGTCGAAGACCTTTCAGAGCTGACCGCTTTCTGGCCTGAGCTAGCCGTGTTTTGGCCCGAGGATGACAAGTTGATCGATTGGTACCTAGAGACCAACGCCAATCTGGTCAACCAACTCGAGTCTGCGCCGCTAGATCTGGACGCTTTCACCTTTCTCCGTGAGGCAACCTCTCCGCTCGCGATGTGGGCGAGGCGTCAGGCACACGAGACCGCAGTTCACCGATACGACGCCGAGAACGCGGCCGGCATCGAGTCCCAGTTCGAGCCGAGCTTTGCCTCTGATGGCATCGATGAATTGCTCGTCGGCTTTACCCAGCGTGGCAAGGGGTTCTCAGAAACCACAACCCACACCATGGCTTTCCACGCCACCGATACCGACGAACGGTGGCACGTGACGCTTTCCCCCGAAGAAATCGTCACTGTTCGCGGGAATGCTCCAGCCGATATCACTCTGAGCGGGAACGCATCGGACCTGTATCTGGCGGTGTGGAACCGAGGCGATGATTCCAATCTCACCATCACCGGAGACGGGGAGCTCCTCGATCTCTGGCGTGGCAACAAGAAAGTTCAATGGTCGTAGGCGTGGAGGTTGCTGAGACATCGCTACGACGCTGAGAACGCCGCCGGCATCCCGACTACGTTCGATCCCAAGCTCGCTGTTGATGGGATTGAAGAGATGCTGGTCTGCATGGCTCCTCGAA
>CAXMPE010000127.1:0-7280 GCA_964195245.1 uncultured Verrucomicrobiales bacterium
CGAGGCACCACGGGAACACCACTACTGGTGCCTTCGTGGTGCCTCTCACAGGGGAGTGCCTACCCGCCGGCAGGCGTGTCGGCTGACCATGACGCTTGCTGACTGTCCCAGTCTGCTCTACTAACCACCTGGCACTGTTGCGACTCAAAGTAACCCGCCCACAGCTCACAGCTCCCGTCGATCTGGAACTCGACTGTCTCTACTTCTGGGTATTGAAAGACGTTCGCCAACAGTTCAGCCTTGAAGAAAACGCTTCCCGTTGATGTGTTGGCATTGTTGACGTAGATCCCGTCATTGAAGTCCACAACCAAAGCTCCCGCGCTTAGCGTCACTGACTCAAGAGCCCTTGCTGTGTCTGCAGAGAAGAACGAGCTAACGCCCGATCCCTGTTCACGGGCCGTCGGCCCTGCAAGCAACCCTAGGAGAGAACCCTTGACAGGATCATCACCAGCCTCGATCAGTCGGAATACCGTCGCGTTGAACTCTGGGGCGTCTTGGGTTCCGCAGCCGAACAGCACAGCGATGCTCTGGGAGTCATCGTCAGCAATCAGGAAGGTAGGAAGGGTCTCACACAGGGCAGGATCGGCGTCACTGTCAAGAGTGTCTCCCGACGAGGTTAGGTCGATCACCTGCGGTGGCCCAGCGGAAGGCGGAACAGTGGAAGGCGGAACAGTGGAAGCAGGCATCGTCGTGGAGTTCACAGGTGTCACCGAGATGTCAGCTACTTGCTCGATTTCGAACTGAACAGGAAGCCAAGCCAACCCGGCAGCAGCGACCGACAACAACAGCACAGCTATAAGGGCGAACACCCACGCCTTACGATTCTTGGTCAGACGGGATCCCCCGTCGCGGGCTCTCGGGTCATCGATCATTTGCTCGCTCCAAGCTCTCTGGGGCAACTCGCTTGCCAGCATTGGTCATGGTTGCGACGGTCTTTAACCGCCCCTTTAGTAAGAGTCACTTGGACCTCCTAGTTGGGTAACTACACAGCCCACACACAAAGCTCAAGAGACAATTGTTTACTGACCCAAAATAGTTGTACCTAGTCACCGGCGCCCTGCCGGCCGAAATCCCCAGCCGAAGCAGGGTTGTTGACACTCCCGATGCTGCCAGAGCCCGGTCTGTTTGAGCCCGACGGCGCGCTTATGAAACGACGTGGGCCTTAACGGTCTAGGTCCGCTGATGTCACTGGGCGCTGGTAGGTAGCCCCTGAGGCAACTACCCCAAAACCCATGCTCTCGTACAGACGGTACGCCCCGGTCGGATTGTCGACGTGGACCCCCAGGCCGGCCTCCTCCATTCCGCGGGCCTTCAACTTGTGAAGACCTGCAGCGATGAGCGCTCCCGCGATGCCCCGCCCTCGCCATTCACGTGTCGTGGAGATGTCCTCGGTGTAACCACGCTTGCGTCCCATAGCCGCGTTTTGCTCTGCGTTAATGACACTTCGCACCTGTCCAACAACCTTGTCTTCGTGCCAAGCGACCGTCCAAAGTGTCGCATCGGCGGAGGGGTGGTTGAGGAATTTCAGCCAATCGTCCTCAGTCTGTTCGACGTAGCCAACGTGGTCGCGGAAGGCTTCGATGTCCGACTCCCAGATAGCTCTAAGGTGCTCGTCCTGTACGGGCCGCATCTCGACGCCCTGCGGTAGGGGCCGCTCGGGGATGTTTTCGAGATCGGGCCGCACCATGTCAGCATGGTGCTGTACAGGCTGGTAGTTGTCGGTCGTGAGGATGATCACGGCGCCACACTCGCTGTCGTCGACGTCGGTTTGGAACTGCCGGTCGGCGTCCTCGTGGGTGGCCGCAGCGGCTGCCAGGTAGCTCTGCGCCCATCGAAGCATGGCGGTCCCAATGCCCTGTCTGCGATGAGAGGGCACCAGCTTGGCCATGTGGCGGTAGACCATCGGGCCGTCCGTCTCCTTAAACCATCTGGCCACCACCCACCCAACGGGAACGCCCTCCGCCTCGACGATGAGCAGGCCTCTCTCGATGTCCAACGTGTGATCGTGGGTGAGCTCGTTGGCGAAGTCTTCGGCCGAGGACATACCCTCGCTATGGTCGGCATGAACCGAGGTATTGAAGATGTTCGCTATCGCCGTGAAGTCGCCATGACCGGCGAAGTTCCTGGCGACGACGCCACTCGGCCAACCGATATCGCTCACGCGATCAACCCTACCCCGAATGGGGGCCTCAGAGGCCGACTCCACGAGAGTGTGAAACTCAACCTTGGTGTTTGCCGTCGTCTCAGGACATTCCGGCCAACCGCTGCAGCTCAGCTACATGACCTGCGAAGGCCTTGCGGCCCTTCGAGGTGAGGTTGAGCCAGGTACGTTGACGACCTGCGCTCTTTCGCTTTGTTGCCTTCACGTATCCAGCCTCAGCCAATTGCTTGATGTGTTTAGACAACACCGAGTCGCTCACTTTCAACTCGTTGGCGAGGACAGAAAACTCAGCATCCTGCAAGGGCCCCAGCAGCGCACAAAGCTGGAGCCGTGCCGGAGCGTGGATCACCGGATCAAACCGAGCCTTGGTCACGGACGGTCAGACGTTGGAGTCAGCGTCGCGACAGTGATCACGCCAGCCAAAATGGCGCCAGCGAGGAGCGGACCCCATGACAGGTCGAATCGATCACGAAGGACGATTCCACCAATGTACATGCTCAGAGCGAAAGTCACTATCGCCACCATCGCTACTCGGCCCTTCTTAGAAGGTGGTACGGCGAGCGCTGAAGCTCCCCGCTTCTGGCGTCCTGTACTAAGAACGATCACCAGCCCGGCCATCAGAATCGCCACCATCGAACCTGAATTCTCAGCCATCGGAGTGGCGACTAGGCCCCCGGTGATCAGAGCGACAGCAATCTTCGACCAAGTCGGCTCTTCAGAAACGTCGGTTGCAGCCGCCTGCATGCGATTCACTTCATTCAGGGCAGTCTGTGCATCTTCGGGCCCCAGGGTTTCATTACTCATATCAATCCATCACTTTCCGTTGTGGAAAGTATTCTATACATCACTTTCCAGTTTGGCAAGTGACTCACTCGTGGGGGCATTCCCGAATCAGGCGCTGATCCCATGCCTCCCCTCTCGGCTAACTGCAGTCAGCCCCAGACGGGCAGATTGGAGGGGCGCCGATATCGGTGGCTCGCCCAAGGAGCGACAGTGGTAGCGTCACAGCCCTAAGAGGCCCAGCCCTGGGGACCAAAGTTGTGCGGTGCAACTTTGCCGGTACGGCGCCTTCATGCGCTGGCCCAGGTCGAATTGGTCACCACCTACCTTGGTGATTACGGTACCCCGTGATTGAAACGTCCCTCAACCGCCTAGGTGAAGATAGTGTCAACGACCCGCTCTTCTGAGAGTACTTCCAACAGCCCAAATGCATTGTTCAATGCGATGTCAGCGTCGCTGCGAAGCTACTGGGCGAGTGCTGAGTCGTACCAGAGATTCGTCTACGCCATCTCTGCCCTGCTGGTTGCTAGTGGCCTATTTCATGCCCTTGTCTTCCTGTTCTCCGGTGACCAATGGGCTGGGCCCGTCTCTTGGCGCAAACCGATCCTCTTCGGCTTCTCATTTGGAATCACCAACCTCTCACTGGCATGGGTCATGACCTTCCTGCCCAAGGTCCGGGTGCGCGCCTGGCTACTGATGGGAGCGCTCGGCTTGGCCAGCCTGGTTGAAGTGTTCCTGATAACGATGCAGAAGTGGCGTGGTGTTCCTTCACACTTCAACGCCGAAACCCCCTTCGATGCAGCTGTATTCGGCTGGATGGGCCAGATGGTCGGGGTCGTTGCCCTCGTCATTGTGATCTTGACCATATGGTCACTCTTCTCTTTGAATGCCTCTCCAAGTATGACGTGGGCAGTTCGGGTGGGTTTGGTTCTTTTAGTGTTTGGTCAGGCATTCGGCGTCCTGATCATTGTCAATGGCCTTGCGCCAGAAACTACATATGAGGCCGCCTCCATCTTCGGTGCGGCAGGCCAGCTGAAAGTCCCTCACTCCGTAGCCATTCACGCCCTACAGGTATTGCCATTCCTTGGTTGGTTATTGGCCTTCACGAACTGGCCCGAAACTCGGCGAACTAGGCTCGTGATCATGGCCGCCGCAGGGTACATAGGACTCGCTGGAGTCAGTGTGCTGCAAACATTCGCTGGAGTCGCCGTTATCGATCTCAACTTGCTGACAGGATCGTTGTTCGTGATCAGCGTCACTGGTATCGGCTCAGCCTATGGAGCCGCACTGCTGGCACTCCAACAATCACTCTCTCAAACTGATTCGGAGAGTTGAGCAAGACAGGCCAGTCCGTCCATGCCCCGGTGGTCCTGATTGTCCAAGTCCCTCCTGTGCGTTGCGCTGAGTCGCTTCGGGCAAGGGAGCTGTCCTTGGGCGGAGTTGGAAGACGCCACTTGCCTCATCTCGAGTTTCTGATCGACCCCCTCGCCTGTCTCCAAGAATCCGGAATAGATCCTCCCCAAAATGCGCTGAACGTTCACACTGATTTCTTGAGAAGAGGACGAAATGGACAACTCCAAAACCGCTCTTGTTACCGGAACCACCTCCGGACTCGGGTTCGAGACGGCCGCGCAACTGGCCGACAAGAACTATTCACGAATCATTATCACCGGCAGGAACGAGGCCCGGACCGAAGATGCTGCCAGTCGCCTGACCAGCCGGACTGGCAAGAGCGTGTTCGAGCCTCTCGTTCTCAACCTCGACGACATGGTTAGCGTCGAAGCCGCGGCATCTGCCCTGACAGATCGGGGTGGAGCTATCGACACACTGGTTCTCAACGCCGGAATCGTCCCGCCGCCGAGCGCGACTATTACGGCTGGTGGCGTGGAAGCCACCGTCGCCTCCAGTCTGATCGGACACCATCTGCTCACGATGCGAATTCTCGAGGCAGGCCTTCTGGCAGAAGGAGCCAGCATCGTGATTGCCGGCTCTGAAGCAGCTCGCGGCGATGTTCCGACCTTTAATCCTGTTGAGGTGCATGCGATCGCCAATGAACACTTCGGGGGCGACCTCGAGAAAGCAATCGAAGGCCAGATGCGCATGGAAGCGCCAGCCAAGTACAACACGGGTGACACCTACGCCACTGCAAAGCTTTACGTCGCCTGGTGGGCTGCGGAATTAGCTCGCCTCTTGCCAGAGGGGGTTGCGGTGAATGCTGTATCTCCTGGCTCTACGCCCGACACTGACGCCGTTCGAAATGCTCCGTTCTACATGCGTGCATTGATGCTTCCGCTCTTCAAGCTGATACCGGGCATGTCACACGCCGTTGCCGATGGTGCAGCTCGCTATCTAGAAGTTGCTGACTACGACCGAAATATCACCGGTAAGTTCTTTGCCAGCAAGCCAAAGAAAATGACCGGCCCGATCGAAGAGATGCGGATGGATCACGTTGACAATCACGCAGCTCAGACCGCCCTCTGGAATGTCACGTCCCGACTAGCCGGCGGAGTGTCCTACCCCGTTGCGTAGACACGTACGAAGGGCTGAAGGGTTCGTGCAACGGCTCGGGCCTTTCGCCGTTCGGCGAGAGTTGACGACGGCGAGCTGAATGGGTCCGACTCGTCTAGGGTCTCCTCAACGACACCCCGGATTAATACATGCACTCCTTCGACGAACAAATCACCTTCCTCTCAGTCGGGGATCTCCAAGCCAGCATCAGCTTCTACAGCGAGATCCTCGGTCTCGAGATCGTGCTGGATCAGGATGACTGCAGGATCTTTCGAGTCACCTCTACCGCCTACATCGGCATCTGCTCTCGTGCTGACCGGGTTCCACGCAACGACGTAATCATCACCCTCGTCACGGCCCGGGTCGATGAGACTCACGAGGTACTGATTGCCGCCGGCGTCCCTTGTGACAAGCCTCCCCAGGAGTATGGCAAGTACAACCTGTACCACGCCTTCTACCGGGACCCAGACGGGCACATCATCGAAGTACAACAGTTCCTCGACCCTAACTGGGCTACGGGTGGCACTTCTAAAAGGACCTAATTCCAACTCCATCGTTGAGTTGGGGTGTGCTCCTGCGCCTTGGCCCGGCCAGCGGGTGCAGCCCGTCAGACGGCGGACTGTGTGAAGTGATAATTGACGCCCCGCTTCGCTAGCTCAGCGAGGATGTGATCAACCTTGTCGTCATCGTTTGCGAAGAGCTCCGGCGGGAGTACGCCGGGTGTGTTGAGTCCGCCAGCTGCCACAAGCCGAGCCACGATCGAGCACGGGAAGGCAGTGGTGCGCGACATGCTCGTGAAGCCCGTTTCTGGGTCGAGATAGTCGAGGACTTCCCACGTATGGCGAACTCCGACACCGTCAGTCTCTCCTTCTACGATGACCCGCATCACGGTCAGGTCAGCCTCGTTGTCTGCATAGGTCCACTTTGGGAACATGAGTGTGCTGGTGACGTCCAGAGGCTTCACCTTTACGAGTCCTCTTGAGCTCGGTACCTCGATCGTGTCCTGACCGAACAACCCCGTGTCGCGAAAGACACGCATCAACTCGATGTGCCCGGGGTAGCGGAGAGTCTTTTCTTTCATATCCGGAACGCTGAGTGTGTCAGCCAGAGAGCGGAGGCCATCAGTATTGAACGCCTCTAGTGTCCCAACACCATCAAAGTTCATCAGTTCAGGCTCCGACAAAGCTGGCATCACAACAATCTCGCCGTCAACGACATATCGCGCCGGGCGCGTGTACTCCTCGATGACGTCGGACGGAGCGAAGCCAGCTTTGTACTCAAACGGCCAACGCCGTTCCACTGGCAGGCCACCCACGTAGATCTCGATCGAGTCGCATCGGTCCATGCGTGAAGCAGAGTGTGCAGCCAGCAGGTTGCTCATGCCTGGAGCGACGCCACAATCGACTACAGCAGTAACCCCGTGCTCCTTGGCAAGGGCGTCGAGCTCGAGAGCGTTCTCCGGCATGAAGCTGATGTCAACGTAGTTCTTACCTGCCTCGATGACCGCCCGGAGTGCCCCGAATCCGACTTGGCTAGCCAGTGCTCCGAGGACAATGTCCGCCGATCCAACGACACTTCTCACCTGCTTGGGGTCTGATAGGTCGGCGACAACCCCAGTCGCTCTCACCCCGGCCCGCTCTACGGCACGTTCAACCGCAGCCGGGTTGGCATCGGCAATAACGACCTCGAAATCGCTAGCGAGATCGGCCGCCATGACTGAGCCGACCATGCCAGCTCCAAGAACAACTGCGTTTGGCCTTGGAACTCCGTGGTAAAGGGCCAGAGTATCACCGCGGAGAAGACGAAAGGGCAAAATGGGGTGCCGACCGTT
>CAXMPE010000128.1:0-3014 GCA_964195245.1 uncultured Verrucomicrobiales bacterium
TCCGATCGAAGAGGACGAGACAGTGAGCTCCGATGGGGTTCCCGACGTCTCGATGACAAGACCGATGCCACCCTTGATTAGCGGGAGTGGATCGCGGTAGAGCTCAGTTCTCCATGTGGTGGAGGGGTCACCATCGTGGAGATTGTCGGCCAATTCAAGGTGCTCGTTGCCATCCCCGAGAGGATCTAACGGGGTGATCGACACGACCCTGCCGGCAGGAGGAGCGGTAGTGGTGCTGGCAACCACCGTGCTGCTTGGCGGGTCCCCGATGGGAGCATTGCTGGGCGGAGTGGTGTCCTGGGCCGCATCTGGTATCGACGCAGGATCGGATCCGAGGCTGCTGCCGACCAGTATTAGCGCCACTGCGAGGGCTAGAAGCCCGAGTACGAGCCGGACCCAAGGGGTAACCACCGGCGGTTCCCCTTGCTCTGTTGGCCGCGCTGACGGCACTGAGGCCAGGGCTTCGGCTAGCTGATCAGCGCTCCAGTTTCCTTTCAACGCCTCGGCGATCGCAATATCAAACCCTGGTGATAATCCGTCGATGACTTCAGAAGGAGGGACTGAGCCGGGGCTGCGACCGGTGAGGGCCTGGTCGATCGTTCCGGCCAAGGCCTGAACATCGGCTTGGGTTCCAAGACTCCGACTCCGACGGCCGATGGCCCCTAACTTGGCTGGTCGGTCTGGTCCGTAGAAGACAGCGCTCGCATCCAGCGCCCCGTGGGTCTGGCCCGAGTGGTGAAGGGCTGAGAGCGCCCTAGCGAGCCCTTCGGTGTTGGTGACTGCTGATTCGGGATCCAGAGTGAGATCGGCCGCCGTGCGGTCAGACAGTCGGATACCTCCAGGCCATTCCGATATGGAGTACACACCCTCGGAGATCTCTTCGGCGGAAAAGACTTGTGCCATATGGGGGTGCGTAATCGCTGCTGCACCTCGTACGGCTCCGAGAAACTCGGCTCTTCTCTCTGATGTGCTCTCGGGTCCCAACATTCGAATGAGTACCGGCCGGTCTAGATCGGCATCTGTTGCTAGCCACTCTTCGACGTCCTCGTCGTTGCCGATGCGGACTTCTAGGGAGTATCGAGTTGGAAGTGGGAGTGGCATCTAGAGAGCCTTCCCCAGTAAGAGTACGCCGCCTGGATGGTGAGTGAAACCCTCCCGGGCGTAAAGGGCCCTTGATGAACTGTTGGTTGGTTGCGTGTTGAGGATCACTGAGGAAGCTCCCCGGCGTGAGGCCCATTGCAATCCGGCTCTCACCAAGGATGAGCCGTGTCCGTTGCCCTGTTGATCGGGATCCACGGCGATGCGTTGCAGATATGACCGTTGGGAAGATAGGCCCATGATGCAGAAGCCCGCAACCTGTTGTTCATGCATGGAGAGGATCAGCACGTTAGTAGGGGTCGAGCGGAGAGCATCTTCTAGGCCTGGTCGACCAAACCTCCAGAACTCTGGGAAAGCTCGCCGATCTAGAGCGTTGATCTCGGTGATGTCCTCTTGATCGCCTTGGACGATGGAAGTAGTGGGATTAGCGATGACGAATCCGATTTCTCGTTCGTGGACATCCAGCGCATGCTCGACGCTGAACCCCGCTTTCAGCCACATTTGTTGAGAACCGTCGACAAGAGGAGGGGAGTAAGCAGCTTCGAGTTGAGGTTGGAGCGCTGATAGCTCATTTAGGCAGTCTTCCAAAAAGCCGGCACTTCCGCGGTTTATACGGACCGCTGCTGCTGGCACGTCGTCGTTCCAGGGGCGAGCTACCCCCATTCCGAACCCCTGTAGAAAGGTCAACCTTCTCGGCCATGCACCTTTGACTCGCATGGGGCAATTGTAAGGGCGGAATTGTCTACAAGAAGTTTGCTTAAGCGCGACCCAGAACCGTCCGATCCTTTCGGTACACATAAGGAGACGATTGCTTTATGGCCGTTCCACTAGACGAGTTACTAAAGAAGATGATTGAGGTCGAAGCCAGCGACCTCCATCTCAAGGTGGGTTCCCCACCGGTTATGCGTGTCGACGGTGACCTTCACCACACGACATTGCCTGTCCTACAGCCTTCGGACACTGAAGGCTATGCCCAGTCCATTTTGACTCAGCGTGCTGCGGTTGAGTTCCGCAACGCCGGTGAAGCTGACTTTGCCTACGGTAAAGCCGCTCTTGGCCGCTTCCGAGTGAATGCGTATCGCCAGCGTGGTTCTGTTGGTCTTGTTCTGCGTCGGGTGCTTCCTATGAGTTACACCTTTGACGAGCTCGGACTTCCAGAAACACTGAAGAAGCTGTGTTCGGAGCCACGTGGCCTTGTTTTGGTAACCGGTCCAACCGGTTCAGGTAAGACAACCACCCTCGCTTCAATGATTGATTACATGAATAGCAATCGTCGTCTCAACATTGTGACCATTGAGGATCCTATCGAGGTGTTACACCGAGACAAGAACTCGATCGTTTCTCAGCGTGAGATAGGCATGGATACCATTGACTTCAATGAAGCGCTCCGGCGTTCACTCCGTCAGGATCCCGACGTCATTCTCATTGGTGAGATGAGAGACCAGGAGACCATGCGCGCGGCCATGCGTGCCGCAGAGACAGGTCACCTGGTGCTTTCGACCATGCATACGATCGATGCGCCTGAGACAGTCAACCGTATTCTCGACATGTTCCCACCCCATCAAGAACGCCAGATTCGAGCCATGCTCGCTTCGACCCTACGTTCTGTCATCTCCCAACGTCTCCTTGAGCGTGTTGATGGCGGCCGCGCCGTAGCCACTGAGGTGTTGATTAACAACGGTCGAGTGTTCGACCGCATCGTGAATCAGGACGGCAAGATGGACCTCCTTGAGGTCATGGCTGAGTCCGAGTTTTACGGAATGCAGACCTTCGATCAGTCCATCCTGCGCTTGTTCGAGGCCGGTACCGTTTCCTTCCAGACAGCGCTGGCAGCTGCGACGAGTCCGCATGACCTTCGGGTCAAGGCGGAACAGAAGGGCCTACTAGCGGTATAGATCCCGCTGTAAGCAATCGTA
>CAXMPE010000129.1:0-11979 GCA_964195245.1 uncultured Verrucomicrobiales bacterium
TCTTCGCCTTCATCGAGATGGACAACCATGTCTAAGCCTTCAATGGTGACATCCATCTCTCGCGTTGCTTTGAGGCTCATGGATACACACTCGCATTCGGCGTCCCAGCGGGCGATGAAGTCGAAGGCCTCGATGTCGAAGTCAGCCTTCAACTCTCGATTGATCACCTGAAGGATGTTCTTGTTGAACTCGGCGGTCACGCCAGCCAAGTCGTCGTAGGCAGCTACAAGGGTGTCTTCGTCCTTCACGAGATCGACGCCAAGAAGGAGACCGTCTCCATCCTCGAGCATTCTCGCGACGGTACTGTAGAAGGCGATCCGTTCTTCGCTTCTGAAGTTCCCGATCGTTGAACCTAGGAATTTCACGAGGCGCCTTCCGGTCCGCGTGATCTTCGTCAGGTCGTTGGCAAAGTCGCCAAGGAGGCTTTCGATCTGGAGCCAGGGAAACGAGTCACCCAAGTGCTCTGCTGCTTCCACCAAGGCAGACTCTGAGATATCAAAGGGAACGTATCGAGTCCCGGATCCCGCCCGACCCAGGGCTTCGATGAGAAGGCGGGTCTTCACACTGTGTCCAGCTCCTAGCTCCACAAACTCTTCTGGCTCGATCGCCAAAATCATTTCATCGGCGTAGGAGTTGAGAATCTCGGTTTCAGCGCGCGTCAGGTAGTACTCAGGCAGCTGGGTTATCTCTTCAAACAGTGCAGAACCACGAGCGTCATAGAAGTACTTGGAGGAGAGCCTCTTGGGGGATGCGCTGAGGCCTCGCCTAACGTCGATGGCGAGATCTTCTGAGTGATCTACTTCTGGCGAGAGCCTACGGATGTTCGCACCGGATCGGGCTGGTGAGGTCATGGAGATTCCAATGGACGAATAGTGACGGTCTCTGTCGTTACGTGGACAAGATGATTCTCGGGAACGGTAGCCCAATGGTCGGCTTCGTCGAGCGGCTCTGAGGCGATCCATGTGCCGGTGGAGCGTTCGGAGACATAGAGACTGTTCTGAGGCCGATCGACGGAATGTCGGACCGCGACGATCTCGTCTTGGTCGGCGACGACGAGATTCAGAGTCGCGGCTGACTCATGGTGGCGGATGGTGGCGTCAAACAGAGAGAGGGTGTCGGTAACCGCTTGAACGAGATCGCCTGAGTAGTGGTCGACAACACTGGCGAAGAGCACCACCGAATCGCTGAGTGTCTGCATGGTGGCGTAGGCCGCAGGGCTCAACGACGCCACAAGCTCCTGTCCGAGCGCACCACGGAAGTCCCTCATATTTCCGTTGTGGGCAGCTGCGAGGGCCCCCTCTACAAATGGCGCCACCTTCAACGTCCCCATTCCAATCCCAGGGGTCGCAGACCGGACAGCCGCGACGAATGTTCCTGACGTGATTCGCTCAGCAAGAGAACGAAGGTTCGCGTCCTGCCAAGGTGCGTCGTTTGTGACGTATCGGAGCGGTTCGGGGTCGGACCCGTCCCACCAGGCAACGCCGGTGCCGTCCACGTTGACGAACCCATCGACCAACTCTCTGGGGGCGTAGGCCTGCTTCTGCAGCGAGTGGGAGGGTCGGTAGAGCGCGTCGGCGAGCGGAATCGGCTGACCGAGGTAGGCAGCTAGGCGGCACATATCAGACGTCCCAGGCGAGTCGGATGCCGGCGAATATCTGACGACGAATGGGGACATCCCAATTGCGGAAGGTGTTACGGGCAACAGGGACAGAGGTAGCCCACGAGGCGCCTCGGAGGACTCGGTAGTCCCCACCGAAGAAGACTTCGGAGTACTCCGGGTAGGGAAACACGGAGAACCCTGGGTAGCCAGAGAATCGAGAAGTCGTCCATTCGTACCCGTCGCCGAGCATCTGCTCGACCCCGTAGGCACTTGCACCGTCTGGATAGCTTCCCACCGGAGCTGGGCCCCAACCCATGAGGCCTAGGTTGGCTTGGGAGGGGGTGGGTGAGCTGTCTCCCCAGGGGTATTTCCTTGACTGCTTCTTTTTGGGATCCCACGCCGCGGCTTTCTCCCACTCGCTCTCGGTCGGGAGACGGGCGCCCGAGAACTTGGCGAAGGCTTGGGCTTCATGGAAGTTCACATGCTCAGCGGGTTCCGCTGGATCAAGTGCTGCCACATGGCCGAAACGGCGAACGAGCCACCCGCCGCTGAGGTCGGGAATCCAACCTTGCGGTGTGCTTTCCCCGAATTCGGAGAGCCACGCGCGGCCATCCTCGGTCCAGTATTCGTCGCGCTGGTACCCGCCAGCTTCAATGAACTCGGCGTATCGGCGGACGGTCACGGGATACTTGTCCATGGCGAAGGTGTCGACAGTAACTGGGTGGGCAGGCCGTTCGTTGTCGTAGGCGTACTTGGTGTCGTCGGTGCCAAGCGTGAAGGGGCCGCCAGAGATGACGACCTTAGCGGTGTCATCCACGACGCTGGTTGGGGCTGGTAGGCGTCGCGAGGCGGCAGCGACGTAGGGCGCAAGGTCAGAGCGGAGGTCTAGAGCTTGCAAGACTGTCTCCTGATGCTGGGCTTCGTGCTGGGCGATCATGGACCAGACGTAGCCGCCTGAGACGAGCCTGTTTTCTGGGTCTAGATCCTGTCGTCGTAGGGCGTCCAAGGCTTCTCCTCGAACGTTCTTCATGTAGACGGTGGCTTCGTCCCGCTCCATAATCGGAAGGTCGCCGCGCTCGTAGCGAGGGTTGTCGAACGGGTTGTACATCTGGTCGAACGCAGCGTCGTGCGCTTCAAGCCCCTCAACTTTTCGAAGCAGCCAGTACTCCTCGAAGTTTCCAACATGTCCCATATCCCACACGATGGGGGACATGAGGGGGCTGAACTGATGATGCAGGTCATGGTCTGTGAGAGCGTCCGTCACACTGAAAGTGCGCAAGCGGGTGGTGGTGAGTTGAGATTCCAAAAGCGTTCGTCGCTCGGCGAGCGCGGCAAGGCTGGGAGCACTTGTCATTGTTCACCTTTCCTGAGTCCAAACCTGTGACTCATCCAACCCGCCGGGCGGTGGCGGTATTCCGTTTTCGGCCGTTTGCCTTGGTGGTGTTTGAAGGGCTGCATTGATCTTCTCGACTCGATGTCTGGGGGAAAGACTGCCCAATGTGAGAATCAATCGCAAACTCAAGATGGAGAAGAAGGGGACCTGTGTCGCCGGGAGGTACGCGGTGAGAAGTCCTAAGGTCAATACATGGAGCTATTCGCGAGAGTCAACGTATTGGACGGTCGGGCGGTCAGACTTGACCGCGGCGATATCCGCCATGCTGTGTCGCTCGACGCCAGTCCCGTTGAGAGAGCACAGGGGTGGGTTGGCAAGGGTGTAGATCATCTCCTCATTGTGGATCTCGACGCTGCGGCTCACAACGACAACAAGAACCGCCCGTTGGTAGCCGAAATGGTGGCCGCTGTTGACATCCCCGTGCTCGTTGGTGGGGGTGTCAGAACACCGACAGAGGCCAGACGGCTTCTGGACTCTGGAGTAGATCAGGTGGTGATGGGAACCGCCGCGATCGAAAACCAGCTCATGGTTTACGAGCTATGTCGCGAGTATCCAGAGAAGATTGTGGTGAGCCTGGATGTGCATCCCAACGAGGAGCTGGCAACAAGAGGTTGGACAGCCCATTCTGGGCGATTCCTTGAAGAAGTTATCGTGGAGATGGCCTCAGCTGGCGCCGCTGGATTCATGCTGGCTGAAGTTGGTAGAGATGCCCTGGCCGATCCGCCGCACTTTGAAGCGCTCATGACCGCTTTGGAGATGGTCGATGAGCCGGTCATTGCCTCGGGTGGGGCCCGGCATGTCGAGGACCTTTCTGCCCTGGCTGCTCTCGATTATCAGGGGCACAAGCTGTCGGGCGTAGTGGTTGGGCGAGAGGTGACCGAAGGTCGCTTCACAGTTGCCGAAGCCAGCGCCGCCCTGAGGTAGACAGCCACGTAGCAGTTTGGCTCTTTGGCTAGCCCAGCGCGTGTTTGAGGTCAGCCAGCAGATCGTCGATATGCTCAATGCCGACGGAAAGGCGCACGAGGTCATCGGGAACCTGTAACGGAGACCCGGCAGCAGATGCGTGGGTCATGACCCCGGGATGCTCAATGAGCGACTCAACTGCGCCAAGTGATTCGGCCAAGATGAAAACGTCTGTACGTTCTGCAACGGCCTTGGCAGCCTCCATCCCGTCTGCCATCTGGAATGAGACAATGCCCCCAGGAGCCGACATTTGACGTTGTGCGATCCCATAGCCGGGGTGCGACTCCAGACCCGGGTACAGCACCTTGCTCACCCTTGGATGGGACTGCAAGAAGTCGGCAATGACAGCAGCGTTCTCGCAGTGGCGGTCCATACGGACGGCAAGTGTCTTTATCCCTCGCAAGAGCAGGAAGCAGTCCATTGGTGCCGGCACTGCTCCAGCGGAATTCTGCACAAAGCCCAGATCACTTGCTAGGTCGTCGTCGTTGGTTGCCACGAAGCCACCTACCACATCGCTATGTCCGCCCAGATACTTGGTAGTCGAATGCACGACGTAGTCAGCACCCATGTTCATCGGCTGCTGCAGGTAGGGCGTCGCGAACGTGTTGTCGACGACTACCCGGGCGCCCTTAGTGTGCGCTAGGGCTGATATGGCCGCGATGTCGAAGACGTTGAGCAGTGGATTGGTGGGACTCTCCATCCAAACTAGCTTCACGTCGCTCGGCCAGGCCGCTTCGAGAGCAGCAATATCGTGAAACGGCAGAGCCGTCCAGGTGATGCCGACGCGTGACCACACTTTTGAAATCAGCCGAAAGGTTCCGCCGTAAGCGTCGTTGGCCATGAGCACTCGGTCACCCGGAGCAAGGGTGCGAAGTATTGCGTCCTCGGCTGCCATGCCCGAAGCAAAGCTGAAGCCGTGTCGTGCCTCCTCGAGCCCTGCCAGTGCTATCTCTAATGCTTGTCGCGTCGGATTCTGGGTTCGTGAGTACTCAAAACCCCGATGCTTGCCGACGCCATCCTGCTCGTAGGTGGACGTCTGGTAGATGGGCACGGTCACCGCGCCAGTCGTCGGGTCAGGTTCCTGGCCCACATGGATAGCCCGGGTTTCGAAGGCTGCAGAGTCGCTGGTCATTGTTCGCTTCTTGTAGGTCGGCTCAGGAAAGTTAACACGTCGGTGCGGCTCAATATCCCCAAAGGGCGCCCGCCACTAAGCACAAGCAAGGCCTGGTTGGTGTCGAGCAAGCTGACTGCTAGCTGCACGGGCTGCCCAATACCGATTGTTGGTAGGGGAGGCGCCATGACGTCTTCCACCGCGCTATTTAGCAGGCCCTCGTTTTCGTAGAGCTTCTCCATGAGTTGTAGTTCATGAATGGAACCCATCACTTCGGCCAGTGCAATCGGCATCTCGCCCTTCGCCACCGGGAGTTGCGAGAACCCGTGGTCGCGCATGGCAAGCACCGCATCGCTCACGGTGTCATCAGGGTGCACATAGATGAGACGGTCTGGCTGCTCACTGCGCTCATTCATGATGTCGCGCACAATAGGGCCCTCGGACTGGATGAATCCGAGTGTGGCCATGTAGGTGTCATCGAACACCTTTGAGAGATAGCCGCGACCTGAGTCCGGCAAGAGCACCACGATCAAGTCGTCGGAAGTGCATTCTTCGGCCAGACGCAGAGCCCCACAGATCGCTGTGCCGCCGCTACCACCGATGAGCAGGCCCTCGGTCGTCGCCATCTCCCGGGCCATAAGGAATGAGTCTTCATCGCTCACTGGGATTACTCGGTCGACGACATCTGGGTGATAGGTAGTCGGCCAGAAGTCCTCTCCTATTCCTTCGACGAGATAGGGCCGGCCGGAGCCGCCCGAGTACACCGACCCCTCAGGGTCTGCACCAATGATCTGGATATCGGGGTTCATAGACTTCAGGTAACGCCCGACACCCGAGATGGTTCCGCCGGTGCCCATGCCGCTCACGAAATGGGTGATCTTGCCGTCGGTCTGACGCCAGATCTCAGGTCCGGTGGTGTCGAAGTGTGATTGGGGATTCAGCTGATTGGAGTATTGATCCGGCCGGAAAGCGCCGGGCGTCTCTTTGAATAGCCGCTCAGCAGTGGAGTAGTACGAAGCAGGATCCTCGGGGGCTACTGCGAGTTGGCAGACAACGACCTCGGCACCATAGGCTCGCAGCAACTGCACTTTTTCATCAGCCACTTTGTCCGTCACAACGAAGATGCACTTGTAGCCGCGCTGGGCAGCCACGATCGCCAAACCAACACCGGTGTTGCCCGATGTGGGCTCGATGATGGTTCCACCTGATTTGAGTAGACCTGCTTGCTCGGCTGCGTCGATCATCGCCACGGCCGGGCGATCTTTGACGCTACCTCCCGGGTTGCTTGCCTCCACCTTGGCGACGATGGCCGTAGGCAGGCCCTCGCTAATCCGCCCGAGGCGTACCAAGGGCGTGTCCCCGATGAGATCCAGCACTGAATCGGCTATCTCCACACGATTACCTCTCTTTGCGTGTATGCCAAGACGATACCGAAGCTTCGCCCGTATTTCCGAACGTCCCTACCGTCTTGATCTACTAGCCCGAGGCTACCGTATCATTGTGTCGATGGAACTCGTTCGCTGGACAATTGGCAAGATGCAGAACCCCGTTCGGGGATTGCTGCACGGGATGGCTGCGGTGGCATCGCTGGTCGGCCTTGGCTTCCTCCTCGCAAGGGCACAAGGGGCTGCCGCCATCGTCGCCGGAGTTGTGTTCAGCGTTGGGCTAATCGGGCTGTTCACCACGAGTTCGCTATATCACTCAGTGAACTGGCGTCCTCGGTGGAAGCTCAGAATGCAGCGGCTGGATCACTCAATGATTTTCGTTCTGATCGCTACTTCCTACACGCCCGTCGCTCTGCTTGTCCTTGACGAGGCGTGGTCATGGTTGAGCATGGGTGTGGTTTGGACCATCGCGGTTGTGGGGATCACCGACCGACTCTTTGGTTCCATGAAGTCGAATTGGTTCGCGTTCACCCTCATGATGGTGCTGGGCTGGTTGGCTGCCCCCTTCATGGGAGTGATCTGGAGCAGGGCCGGAGCCTCGGCAGTCCTGCTGTTTGCAGCTGGAGGCGTGTTGTACTCGGTGGGGATGGTCTTCAATGTGACGAAGTGGCCGCGCATGTGGCCAAAGGTGTTCTCCGCTCATGAGCTGTTCCACGTCATGGTGGTGGCGGCCTCAGCGTTCCATTGGGTAGCCACTTACCGGTTCTTGATTCCGTTAGGCGCCTAGGGGGATAGCAGGCAAAGCCAGCCCGAGGGAGCCACCAGTCTCGAGGTGGTGTGGTTGCGGGTGGCTCGGGTCCTGGCCCTGGTTGGACCTCCCAGACGGATGCCCCCTCAGTCGGCTCCGCCGACAGCTTCGCCAAGATTTAGATTCTCACGCTTCCTTACCCCGTGGGTAGTTCAGGTGTAGGTCCAGGTCTAGGTTCGGTTTGGGGGTAGCTGATGCTGGATTGGGCTGTCCACCTATTCGAGCGGCCTCTTAACTCACGTTCCAGAAGTGGCGCTTCGACTTGGTGCATCAGCGCAGGGTTTGTATCCTCGGTGGCTCATGGATCTCGCTGCGTATTTCCCGATTCTCGTGATGTTCATTCTGGCCACTGGTTTTGTGGCCGTCGCCGTGTTGGTCGCTCGTTGGGTGTCTTACCGCGGGCCCGGAAGTCCCGAAAAGCTGGCACCGTATGAGTGCGGCATCGTGCCCGAAGTAGAGCCCCCGCACCGTTTCTCCGTCAAGTTCTATCTCACAGCGATGCTCTTCGTCATTTTCGACATTGAGATCATCTTCTTGTTCGCCTGGGCTGCCAACTTCAAGGAGTTCGGCTGGTACGGAGTGGCTTCCGTTGGCCTCTTCACCTTCTTTGTCCTTGTGACCCTCGCGTATGTTTGGAAGCGGGGCGCTCTGGATTGGCAGGTCGCCCGCCGTGAGCGTCAGGTCGTTGCCCGGCTACAGGACGCTGCATGACCCAGGCACCGGATCCAATCATCACCTCCCGGCTTGACGCCGCCGCCGAATGGATTCGAGGCCAGCAGATCGCCCGCTGGTCTCAGACACGGTCAATGTTCCCAGCTTCGTTCGGGCTGGCCTGCTGCGCGATTGAGATGATGGCGACCGGTGTTGCGCACTACGACCTCGCTCGCTTTGGTATGGAAGTCTTCCGCGCCTCTCCCCGGCAGGCCGATCTCATGATTGTTGCAGGCCGCGTGAGTCAAAAGATGGCCCCTGTGCTGCGCCAGGTATATGACCAGATGGCTGATCCCAAGTGGGTGATCGCGATGGGCGCCTGCGCATCTTCGGGTGGCATGTTCAACAACTATGCGCTGGTTCAGGGTGTCGATCAGATCGTGCCGGTGGATGTGTACGTGCCCGGGTGCCCTCCAGGACCGCAGTCTCTCATGCATGGGATCCTCACATTGCACGACAAAGTCATGAGCGGGGAGCTTGCCCGATGAGTGACGAAGTGGAAGATGTCACAGACGAAGTTGAGGTCGAATCCGGGCAGCGCTCCCTTCCCGAGGATGCTCTGCTGGGTGGTCTGGTAGCGACGTCTGCGACCGCAGAGTACGTGCTGAGCCACGGAGATCACGTGGTCATGCTCCCTTCCAATGAGCTGTTGGAGTTTGGTGCGGCTGCAAAGGCTGCCGGGTTTGATCTGCTTGCCGATGTCACGTCCGTGGATTATCTAGGTGTCAAGGAGCCTCGCTTTGAGGTGGTGATCAATCTCATCAACCTTGACGCCGGCCATCGGATCCGAATTCGATGTGCCGTGGAGGGAGAATCCCCATCTATTGCCTCGCTTGTTTCGGTGTACCCAGGAGCCAACTTTTTCGAGCGTGAGGTGTACGACCTCATGGGAATTGAGTTCGAGGGCCACCCCGACCTCACCCGAATCTTGATGCCCGATGATTGGGAGGGCCACCCCCTTCGCAAGGACTTCGGCGTCGGTTCAGTTCCCGTCCAGTTCAAAGCTTCGAACAAGGCTACGTGATGGCTGACGAAGAAGTATTGGAAACACCAACGTCGGACGATCCTCGAACTGAGGATCTCTGGATGTCAGGGACCGAGCTCCCGGGTTACATCTCCGAGGGGACCGACGAAGGCGAACAGAAGCTGTACGCCGATGAGTCCACCGAACGTCTCAAGGACCAGACGGGGACCCGCCTGGGCGATGACGCCCTGTTCGAAGATGAGACCGCCGACGACGAGAAGATGATCATCAACATGGGGCCTCAGCACCCGTCCACCCACGGTGTGTTGCGGCTCAACCTTGAGCTTGAAGGCGAAACGATTAGGCGCGTGAAACCAATCATCGGATATCTCCATACCGGCATGGAGAAGACGGCCGAGACACTCAAATACTTCCAAGGCTCCACCAACGTGACCCGCATGGATTACCTAGCTCCTCTCCATAACGAGCTGTGCTTCTCTCTCGCTGTCGAGAAGCTGCTTGAAATCGACATGCCACCGCGCGCCCAAGCTATTCGGATCCTCATGACGGAGATGAACCGTGTGTCATCGCACCTTGTTGCGTTGGCTACGGGTGGGATCGACATCGGTGCCATGGCCCTCATGTTTTACGGACTTCGTGAGCGGGAGTACTTCCTCGACTTCTTTGAATCCGTCAGCGGCCTCCGTATGAACCACAACTACATCCGCCCTGGCGGCGTCGGCGCTGATTTGCACGACGGTTGGGAGGATGAACTAGAAGCGATTCTCGATCGCATGCCGCCAGCTCTCAAGGATTTCGATGACCTGCTTGAGCACAACCACATCTGGAAGGGGCGTACTCAGGGAGTTGGAGTTATCACCCCAGAGGAAGCGCTCGCACACTCGATCACCGGACCGATTCTCCGCTCGACCGGGGTGCCCCACGACCTTCGCAAGATGGCTCCGTACTCAGGCATCGAGCAGTACGACTTTGACGTCATCACTGGTCAGTACGGCGATGCGTACGACCGATACCGAGTGCGGGTAGAAGAGATCAAGCAGTCATTGGGGATTATCAAACAGGTTGCTGACTCGATGCCGCTGGGCGATTACAAGACTGAGGATGCCAAGATCACTCCGCCCCCCCGCAGGCGCATCGATGAGTCAATGGAAGCGCTTATCCATCAGTTCAAACTGCACACCGAAGGTTTCAAGGTGCCGGAGGGAGAGGCATACGTCGCTATTGAGTCACCTCGGGGTGAGTTGGGTTGCTACATCGTGTCAGATGGCAGCAGCCAACCGCTGCGTATGCACACTCGTGCTCCCTCCTTTTCCAACCTTCAGTCCCTTCCAATCATGCTGGCCGATGCCCCTATCGCGGACGCTATTGCTGCCTTGTCATCGATCGATCCTGTTCTGGGAGACGTAGACCGATGAGTTGGCCGGAGGCGACCCTCAAGCGAGCTCACGATGTGATCGCGCGCTATCCAGAGAAGCGGTCGGCTGTCATGCCGCTGCTCTACATGTCGATGCAAGTAGACGGGTACCTCACCAATGACGGTATGGAGTTTGTGGCGGGTTTGTTGGATCTGACTCCAGCGCAAGTGAAATCCGCCGCCACCTTCTACAACATGTACAAGACCGAAGAGAAGGGTAAGTATCTCGTCTCGGTCTGCTCGTCCATTTCCTGTTATCTGCTTGGAGCAGATGAAGTTCTGGCATCCGTGGAATCCGAGTCAGGCGTACCGGCTGGTGAGTCTGATGGCGAAGTTGCCGTGGAGCACGCTGAGTGCATCGGTGCTTGTGGTGGGGCTCCAGCTCTCATGGTGAACTATGAACTGGTTGAGGGAGTTACCCCGGCAAAGGCTGGGGAACTCGTTAACTGGCTCCGGGATGCAAAGCCTGCCGCTGTGAACACCGACGAGATGCAGGCACTCTTTGGAGGAAAGACCTCTTTCGACTGGGCGATCAAAGAAGAGAATGGTGCGGTAGGCCCTTATCCAGCCTTCCCCGTAATCGGGACCGCAGCAAACAACACGGATGCGCTCGAGCCAGGCAGGGGTGCATAGTGAGTCACCCGCTGGTCATCACCAAGTTCATGAACGATCATCCGTCCGATTCCCATACGCTGGATCGGTACGTAGAAGCCAACGGGTACGAGGCGGCGCGCAAGGCCACCGGGATGACTCGTGACGAGCTCGTCGAGCTGGTCAAAGCTTCAGGTCTCATTGGTCGCGGGGGAGCCGGTTTCTCCGCCGGGATGAAGTGGTCATTCCTTGCACCGTCAAGGCCCACATATGTTGTTGTTAACGGCGATGAGTCGGAACCGGGCACGTTCAAGGACCGCCAACTCATGGAGCGTGACCCGCACGCGATCATCGAAGGCACCATCATCACTGCAATTGCCAACGAGGCTCACCATGCGTTCATCTACATCCGCGGGGAGTACCCAAAGCCGGCCCGCAGAGTGCAGGCAGCAGTCGCGGAGGCCTACGCAAAGGGGTTCCTGGGTAAGGGGATCTTTGGTACTGATTTCGATCTTGAGCTCACCGTCCATCTGGGCGCCGGCGCGTACGTGTGTGGTGAGGAAACCGCCCTCCTGAACTCGTTGGAGGGCAAACGTGGTGAACCTCGACTCAAGCCTCCGTACTTCCCAGCCGCCAAGGGCTTGTACATGGCGCCCACCATCGTGAACAACATTGAGACCATGGCCAACGTGCCTCATATCATCGCCCACGGTTCGGATTGGTATCGGGCTCTAGGTGGTGAAGAAGACACCGGCACCTTCATGATGTCTGTCTCGGGACACGTCAACAAGCCGGGCAACTATGAACTCACACGCACCATCACATGGCGCGAACTCATATTTGATATTGCCGGCGGTATTCCAGACGACAAGGAACTCAAGGCTTGGATCCCCGGCGGTGCCTCAGCGCCCTGGTTCGTTCCTGAGGAGCACCTTGATTTCCCCATCCTCAAGAAGGCCACCGACCAAGCTGGTTCCATGCTCGGGTCCGGAGCCATCATCGTGATGGACGAGGACAC
>CAXMPE010000130.1:0-5562 GCA_964195245.1 uncultured Verrucomicrobiales bacterium
CCGGAACCGGAATGGGCTGCTGGCATAAGGATCATTCCGCCCGCTGCTGTTGAGGAGGCCGAGCCCGTGGACGCGCCGCTCACCGCAGACGACATTGTCGACGATGTGGTGGCGCTCCAGACGGAGACGGCGCTCGAGGCCAAAGCTGCCGAGACTGCTGAGAAGGGACTCAAGGCCTCAGAAGACGAACCAACCCCAGCGCCTGAACTTGAGATAAAGCCCGAACCCGATCCTGAGCCGGACCCAGAACCAGAGCCCGAGCCGGTCAAGGACAAGATTGGAGCACTGTTCGCATCGCTTCGTGCCGGAGGAGCGGCGCTCGAGCCCGAGCCCGTAGCGGAACCTGAGGCGCCCCAAGAGGAAGCCCCCACAGAGAAGCTCGCTCCCGTCATCGAGCTCTCGAAGAAGGCCGTGAAGCCAAAGAAGACGGGTCCCAACGTGAAGAAGCTCGTAGCGGCCAGGGATGCATCGGTAGTTCCGGTAGTAAGCCGAGGCCTCAAGTCACTGAAGCGGGAACTCGCCTCGATTCAGAACCATGCCCTAGAAGCCATTCGGCTTGACGACAGCTGGCAGCCAGACGCTGAGGAGCTTGAGACGAACTTGGGTCCAACCCTGACCTTGATCGCGTCAGAGTCCTTTGGAGCTGGTGTCGACGACAACAACCGGCTGAGCGGGGGGACAGTGGTTGTGAAGGACCCCTCCGACTTTGGGACTGGGTTTGTGGCGACTGATCTCCAGGCTTCACTTGCTCGGGCTCTCGCCAAAGGCACAGACGATCGAGCCAAGGCGTCAGAAGTATCGAGAGTGTTCCGGGCTTGGCGGTCCGAAGCCAGCGAGCGCCATCTCCTCAGCCTCTCAACCCATGCCTATAACAAAGGTACAGCCGCTGCTATCGCCAAGGCTGGTGGCAGGGCCGTCTTGGTGTTGGCAGGCCGCGGATGTGCCACCTGTAAGGCCGCTGCCGGCAATTCGATGGCAACTGTTCCACCCCTCCACGAAGGCTGCGGCTGCGCAGTGGCTCGGGCCGAATAAGACGGCTCTTCGCTTGGTTTTTCTATAGAGGTACAATCCTCTGATGGTTACTCGCATCAGACCCTCTGGCTCCAGACCTCGCCGCGGCCTCGTGCCGTTTATCGCCGGCGCTGTCATCCTCTTCTCGATCCTTCGGGCCGCTGCCAGGTTGTGGACGGATTTTCTTTGGTTCGATAGCGTTGGGTTCAATCAGGTCTGGAGCGTCGAGTTCTTCGCCGCTGTCAAACTGGGCGCCTTCGCGGCGGTCGTGGCTGCGCTGGTCCTTTACGGCAACCTTCGGATTGCAGGGCGCTTTGGAGCTCCGCTGCTAGAAGAAGAATTGGATGAGCAAGGGAACAGCTTCCGGTCCAACGCTTGGTTCCGTTCGGGGGTTCGGCGCACCGTTGGTGTAGTTACGTGGGTCTTTGTGGGCTTCAACGCCCTGAGCTCTGTGATCTACCGACAGGACTACTTGTGGTTCGCTAACCGAGAAGCCTTCGGGGTAGCCGATGCCCAACTAGGCGTGGACGTGGGTTTCTATATCTTCACGCTACCGCTGTTGACCGGCGCGTTGGCGTGGCTATTTCAGTTGGTAGTTCTTGCACTCATCGTGGCCATGGCAGTCCATTACCTCAACGGAGGCATCGAGGTCCTCCCCGGCCGAGCGCCGATACTGGCTAAGGCGGCGAAGGGCCATCTTTCGGTGCTTCTCGCCGTTCTGGTCCTACTGCGTGGCCTTCGGTATTTGCTTGCGAGATTCCATTTGCTGCTTGATGCCGGACCGGGCGAAGCGGTGTTCGGTGCGGGAGCAACCGACGTCAATATTCGGCTGAATGGGTTGCTCTTGCTGGCGGGGGTTGCCCTCGTGGTGGCCGTCATGTTGCTTGTAGGAGCCCGCAGAAATACCTGGCAGCTTGCTGCCATTGGTGGGGGACTCTGGTTACTTACAGCTCTCATCGTGGGAGGGGCGGTTCCTGCCCTTTACCAGCGCTTCAGCGTCATTCCTGACGAGCAGGTGCGCGAACAGCAGTACATCGGTCGGCAGCTGGCTGCGACTCGAGAGGCGTACGGACTCACCGATGTGGAAGTCCGAAGCTTCTCCGGCGAAGGAGCGCTCGACCCGTCTGTGATCGAGGCCAATCAGGCAACCATCGACAACGTTCGCCTCTGGGATCCGGCCGTACTGCGGGCCAGTTACATACAGTTGCAGGCCATTAGGACCTACTACCGCTTCAACGATGTCGACGTCGACCGATACGTCATTGATGGAGAACTCCAGCAGGTCATGCTGGCTGCTCGTGAAGTGGACTCAGAGGAGCGAGCCCCGTTTGGATGGGTGCCCGAGCGCCTGGTGTACACGCACGGATACGGCGCTGTGGTCTCGGCAGCAAACGAGGTGAACCAGGGGAACCCTGGCTACCTAGTGGAGAGTGTTCCGCCTACTTCCTCCCAGGCCGGACTTACCGTAGAAGGCACTGGCAACCAGATTTACTTCGGCGAGAACCACGCTTCCTCCGCGTTCCTCCTCGTCAACACAAACCAGGCCGAGGTGGACTTCCCTCTCGGCGGAGAGGGCGACGCGTCCTTCCAAGAGAACCAGTACCAGGGCCCCGGTGGCATCCCCATCGGCGGGTTCTGGCGACAGGTGCTGTTTGCGCTCAAGTACGGCGACTACAACGTCCTCATCAGCAACGCAGTCAACGACGACAGCAAGATCCTTGTAGAACGTAATGTGGTTGACCGAGTGGCCGCCGTAGCTCCGTACCTCCGAATCGACTCGGACCCGTATCTGGTGATCTCCGAGGGGCGGCTCATCTGGATGCTGGATCTCTACTCGGTGTCGCCGGACTATCCGTACTCGGCGAGGGCGCTCACAGGCAGACTCCCCTTGGGCGCCAACCATGCGCTGCCCAACCAGTTCAACTACGTCCGCAACTCGGTGAAAGCAACTGTCGATGCCGCCGACGGAACTATCAAGATGTATGTGGTGGACGACAACGATCCCATCATCAAGGTGCAGCAGAAGATCTTCAACGAGTCCTTCCTCCACTTGTCAGACATGCCCGAGTCGTTGCGAGAGCACGTGCGGTACCCAGAAGACCTTTTCAGAGTCCAGTCCGACATGTATGCCACCTTCCACGTCACTGACCCACAAGTGTTCTACGTAGGCGAGGATGATTGGGAGATCCCAGCCGATCCATCAGACTTCCCCGCAGGCAACACCCAGTCCGAAATCCGACGAGAGGTCCGTCGCTCGTCGGCTAACAACCTCATGGTGCCCTACTACATGCTGATGGCCCTCCCCAACGAGGACGATCTCTCGTACATTCTGCTGCAGCCGTTCAACCCAGAGGATCGACCCAACATGTCGGCGTTCCTAGTCGCTCAGTCCGACCCCGACGAGTACGGGCGCCTGATTGACTACCGACTCCCACGCAGTTCGGCGGTGTCTGGGCCAAACCAGGTGAAGGCCCGAATTGACGCCGACGCAGACATCTCATCCCAGATCACCCTATGGGGCCAGCAAGGCTCCACTGTGATTCGGGGCAACATGCTGGTGGTCCCCATCGAGGAGTCGCTCCTCTATGTGCAGCCCATCTACCTAGAGTCCGAGAGCCAGCCGATTCCTGAGTTGCGCCGTGTGGTCTTGGTCTACGAAGAAGAGATCGCCATGGGCATCGACATGCAAGAAGCCATCGGCAAGATCTTTGATGTCAACTTCGACTCGGGAACAGACACTCCGCCAGATCTGGGCGATATCTCCATCGGAGACGTGGAGCTCTTGGAGCGCATCCAAGAGCTATTCGAAGAAGCCCAGGACGCCCTAGACGCCGGCGACCTAGGCCTCTATCAGCAGAAGATTGAGCAAGCAGTGAAGCTGGTGGAAGAAGCAATAGCCTCAGAAGGCTAGGCGGTCACCCTGCAGGAATGAAGTGGTAGCCATCCCCTGGCGGGAGTGGAGCCCCAGCGCTGAGGTGATCAATGACTCCCCCAATGAATGAGACAAACCAGCCGGCACGGTATCGGACGCTGTTGTCGCTGACTCGCACAATCGACCAACCCTCTGCGGCCAGCTTGCGCTCTCTGTACCGGTCGTAGCTCATGCGCTCGTCGCCTTCGTGATAAGGCGCTCCATCCACCTCGACCAGAAGCCTTAGCTCGATACAGGCAAAGTCCGCTATGAACCTGCCTATGACGTGCTGGCGTCGAAACTTGAAGCCGGTCTGATGCCCTTTCAGGACTGACCAGACCGCGGCCTCGCCCTTCGCCATGGTCCGTCGCATCCTCTTGGCATACTTCTTCACATCGTCATCGCCATATCTCATGGGGAGGTTGTACCCCAGCGAGTGGTCCGGCGTCAATCACCCTGGGGGTCAAGCGTGAGGGTGCGCTAGGACGCTACGACATAGGGTTTGTGCTTCCTTACCCGTTTACGGGGAAGGTGCCCGCAGGGCGGATGGGGTATCCGAAACCACCACTCTCGAGGGCGCGAAGGTATGGGATTTGCGCTTCCTTCTCCCGTTTACGGGGAAGGTGGGCCCGAAGGGCTCGGATGGGGCAATCAGAACCACCACGATCGAGGGCGCGGAGGTATGGGATTTGCGCTTCCTTCTCCCGTCTACGGGGAAGGTGGGCCCGAAGGGCTCGGATGGGGAATCCGAGGAGGCCCCAAGTCTTGAGGTGAGTTCGGGTTTCTGGGTTTGCTGATGCCAGCGAGGGTGTTTGGATGGGGCGCCCGGAACCGGAGCTACCGGTTCTTTGTCCCGTCTACCACGATCTCCACAGATCCATCCTCGATGTTGTACACAGCACCATGCACCACCATTTGGCCGGTGAACGGCAGATCCTTGACCTTTCTGACCTCCTCAATCACAGACTCCCGCACATCTGCAAACGTGCGCACCCACTCCTTGAGCTCGTTGCTGGTTGCTCCGTAGTCGGCCCGCAGCGTCGACACTTCGGTGGGGCTGTGTTTGTCTACCCAGTTTTCGAGGAGTACAGGCAGAGCCGTGTGGAGTCGCTCTACTTGGCACTGGGTGTGTCCGACCACCAAGATCTCTTTCACATCCGCGGCCAGGATCGCAACAAACAGAGAGGCCGTATCCAGGCGAGCGCCTGCCGTGCGAATGATGGGTACCCGATCTCCAGAGCTGCCATCCGCGAGCGGTGCGGCGATGCCAAGCGCGTGCATGTTGATGCGGTTGTCCATGCAGGTAAGCACTAAACGACCTTGAGGGTCGCTGGTCCGAACCGGTGGGAACTGAGGGTCGTGCCGAAACGGTTGGTTCGCCTTCTCGATCTGTCGTAGCCACGCGCTCGCCATCTCAACCTCCTATGAAGCCTGCCTAGACAAAGCTAGACGCACTCGATTCCTAGCGCCGCACCAATCGGAGGGTTGGCAGGAGCTGTGCCGCCTTCTCTGGATCGTCGAGCGGGATACCCAACCGAGATTGGAACGTTTTGGCTGCTTTAGGGTGGTTGCGTAGGTATCGAGTGAGCACCCCGGTGGCATCCTCGCCGTTGAGTCGCACGGCAGTTGCCTGAAATTGC
>CAXMPE010000131.1:0-6059 GCA_964195245.1 uncultured Verrucomicrobiales bacterium
TTCTGGCCCCCGAACTTTGTGAAACACCTATTCGCAGCCGACCCGCCGGTTTCAAGAGTTCCCATCAACTTGATGGGGGCAGCAGTGGTCGGGCTGGCTTACTCGATGATCAGGGTCCTCGTGGCCGCTTAACCTCAGCTAGGACTGGCTGCTGGGTCTGCTCGGTCAGTTCGGCTGGGTGCGAACACTATTGAGAAGGCCCACGCTTCGATCGCGATCATGGGTGCGTACCACGCAGCGGCTATGACCATCTCGGACGTATCGAACCACCAAGAATCGAACACAGCCTCCTGCAGGACCGGAACTTGGAACCCAACAGCTGCTGCGGCCAATGGCAGCACTAGCCAAGCCGGCCTGCGTCTACCGATGGCAACCGCGCCCAGCACAACCGACGGCCACATCACCGCTCCTCCCGCTCCAAGCAGGAGGAGCGACAGCATGGTGAGCCTCCACCAGCCGCGACCGCCAATTCGTTGACGATACCGAGCCCTACCGAGCTGCGAGCCGACGACCAGGCTTGCACCAAGGATGAAGCCAGTAGCACCCACGTTGAGCTCGGGTGTCAGAGCTATGAATCGCATCCAGAGTCTGAGAACAGCGCCCCACGCCAGCCCCACCCCGGCGCCGTACAGGGTCATCAAGGAACCTGAGATCTGATCTCGATCCATTCTTCACTCTCCTTAGGAGTTGTCTAGGTGTGAGGAGGTGGATTGTCAATAGGATTTCTGAATGTAGGCTGAAGCAATGGTCGCACGTGATGAACTAATGAAACGGTTGGGCGAGATTCGAGACGCTACCGAACGCGCTCGGGCCGAACGGGACATCGCAGCATTGACAGACCTGACAGATGAGCGCGACAGGATACGCGAGCAGCTAGAACCACTATTGCGGCCGAGTCGGGAAGAGCTTCAGGCCGAGTTGGACCGTACTCGTGCTCATTTGGAGGGGCTTGACTACACACCCGTCTCCGGGATGATGATTGGGATGGCTGGCGGCGGTGGTAGAGAGCCAGCGGTGGTGAGCGCCGACAACGTGCGTGTAGCCCGCCAGGCTCAGGAGCAGGACAGAGCCGACTCTGGGATCGACGCTCTCGTGGGTCGGATTGCGAGCCTCGAGGAGCAGCTCAGACAGCTGGCAGGGGAGTAGGAGCGTGTCCGCGCCCTCGAAGATCAGATACGGTATCTCTTTGAAGGACCCGATCGAAGTCAAACCAGTTGCAGGCGCCGCGGTCATCTCCCTTTCGCGATCGGACGCGGGCTCTCTCGCCGAGCTGATGCTCGACGCCTATGTGGGCACTATCGATTACGAAGGTGAGTCGCTGAGCGAAGCAATCGAGGAAGTCGAGTCCTGGTTTGATGGGACACCGCTCCTCCAACACTCTTGCGGCGTTGTGGTGGACGATTTGTTGGTTTCTGCAGTGATGCTTCTGAGCCTTGATGACGCGCCGTTCATTGGCTATGTGATGACCAGAGCTGGTTGGAAGCTGCAGGGACTCGGGCAGTACGTAACCGCAGTAGCTCTTGCCAGCCTGAGAGACGCTGGCGAGAGTCAAGTGACGTTCTATATCACAGAGGGGAACGCGGCTTCTGAGAAACTGTTCCTGTCCTTGGGCGCGGTGAAACAGCCCACCAGGTGACTGTCAACCAGTGAGACCTACAGGGTCAGGACTGAAGGCTCTTCAAATAGGCAACCAAGTCCAGCAGATCAGTATCGTCCAGAGCCGGATTGCCGCCCTTTGGTGGCATATCGACTCCCGTCGTATTTTCTGGGTCGCTCACGGACCGGCCAGTCTTCACAAAGGTGACTAAGTCATCCTCCGAGGTAGCGATGATGAACTCGCTCCCAGGGATGGCCTTACCCAACCCATCGATTCCCATCGCGTCCACGCCGTGACATGCAGTGCATGACGCTTGGAACAATGCTTCGCCAGCGACCGCGTCCCCGCTTGGGGTGGCCACTGTGGCGGCAGGACTATCGGTTGTGTCGGTGGTCCCACCTCCGCACGCGGCCAACACCAATGCCAGCGACATTGAGATGATTAAGGCTCTTTTCATAGGTTTCTCCCTTGCTTTTTGTTTTTCTCGTTCAGCTGTCATTGTCTGTCATGTCTGTCATATCGGTTGTGTTGGGCATGTCAGGCATGTCCATGTCTCCTGGTTGGCGCACCTCAGTAGGAAGGGCGAGTACCGACGTCCAATTCAACACTTCATCTCCGCCCTTTTGCGCGAACGACGTTGCACGTTCTTCGTCTGAGAAACAGAGAATGCCGAATCCCATCGGGGAGGTGACTTCATCTGTAGGGACGAAGTAAGCGTCTTCACTACGGACCCACATCTCGGTCTCGTAGTCATGGACCCACACATCGGCGTCGTCGAGCTCGGGTGAATCCTTGATGAATACGAGGAGGCCGCCCACATCGTCGAAGACTCGTTCTGTGCCGTCGGAGAGCCGGTAGCCCGCTGCGAACCGTTCGTCGTCGATGCTCATCCCGCACTGCTCGCATATATCGCGTCCATAGTCGATTTCGGGTGGACCAGTGGCCTCGGTTGTGCCACAGGCTCCAAGGGCCAGGGCGAGTAAGAACGAGATAGCTATTGCCTTCTTCATATGTCACTCTTTCCAGTAAAACGGAGCCAGGCCGCCATTGTTGGGACTATTGCCCAGAGCCCAAGGCCTAGTGCCAAGAAAAGGAGCAAGTTGTCTCCCAACTGGTCCACAGCGAACCTTCCGGCAGGCCCAAGAACGTCTAAGGAACCCGAGAGGCTTGATAGTGCGGCGAGCCTGAAGGCCTCAGTTGGGTTGAAAAGAGCCACGCTGAAGAGCACACCCACAGGCATGCGGGTGGCGACGGCAGTGCCCATCAGCCCAAGGTCTCCGAGGAACACGAGAATCAGCCAAAGGAAGACCGCTCCGCCAAGAGCGGCAGCGGATGTCTTTGCCACCGTGCTGACAAGCATGCCCACCCCCAGCATCGCTATGGCAAGAAGCCATGAGAGCACGGAGATCCAGACAAAGGAAGCGGTAGTAGCGGGCACCCCCTGGGCGATGGCGACCAAGCCGGCAAGGCCGAAACCGCCGAAGGTCGTGACGGCAAGGGCCGCGGCGAGACCTAGGTACGTGCCGACGAATGCTTCGGTTCGGGTGATTGGGTGGCTCATGAGAAAACGGAGCGCCCCGGTTTCTCGCGGTCCGGCGATGCTGAGCCCACCGAGGGTGAGTCCCATCATCGGCACGATGATTTGGACCAAGCTGACCAACGAGGCAGCGGTCCTCCCGAAACCAACGTACCCATCAACCGAGCTGTCCGGAAGCGCCACTGAGGTCAAGAGAGCTGCCAGACCGGCGAACGCTGCTGCCCACAGCCAGAACCAACGGCTGTTGACAGCTGCGTTGAGTTCCTTGCGTGCGATCGCTTTGACGATGCGGAATTCAGGCGTTTGTCTAGAAGCGGTCGAAGTGGTCATCGCCACACCTCTAGGTCTGCGATGTGCACTCCTGCTTCATACAACGTTGAAATTGCTGTCCCCTTCGATTGCGCAGATACCTCCACCAGCACTCCGTTGGAGTTCTCTCTGGCCTCAATTCCTGCTCCCGATAGAGCAGACAGTGCCAACGAGGTGGCTTCTTTGTTGTCGGTGACAATGTGGAGCCACGCTCGGAGGCCCAGGGCGTCAGCCATCTCAGTGGGAGCGCATTCGATGACCTTCTTGCCGTCTTCCATAGCTATCACTCGATCCACCAACATGCCCACTTCTTCCATGTGGTGGGAGGTAACGAGGAGGGTCCGACCCTCTTTGCGTAAGTCCTCGAGGAGTCGTAGGACAGAGTCGCGTGCTTCAGCGTCGAGATTCGAGGTTGGTTCGTCGAGCAGCAAGATGGAGGGGTCGGGGAGCAAGGCGCTTGCGATCCCGACGCGCTGCTTGAGGCCACCGGAGAGGGCCCGAATGCGCTTGTTGGCGTGATCTTGCAGGCCCAGGGTCTCTAGTACTTCTTCAACTCTGCTCGTATCGAGCTTCCGGAGCTCAGCGGAGTAGGCAAGCAACTCGACGACTTCCATTTCACTGTAGAAGGCAAGTTCCTGCGGGACGTATCCGATCCCTGTGCGGACGACTTTGCCGTTCTTTGCGTTCACGCCTCCGACGGTGATTGTGCCTTCGTAATCGACCAAACCGAGGATGCAGCGCACGACGGTGGTCTTTCCTGCTCCGTTGGGACCCCAGAGAGCTACCGACTCCCCAGTGGCAATCTGGGCTTCGAACTCAGAAACGACGGCCTGCTGTCCGTAGTACTTGGTTAGGCCCTCGATATTGATCATGCGGTAGTCCTTCGTCTCCGACGTGAGCCGGCTAGCAGTAGGCCTGCGACTGCAAGGAGTGCTGCGGGTGCCATGATGTTCGGGAGCCCTGATTCTAGTGTCGGCCCTGGTGCACCACTCGGTATCTCTGGCGGGCGCATGAGGGGGGCGTCATCCTGCACTTTCGCCCTCGGCTTGAATACGGGGAACATGTCGGCTGCCACCGATACGGCTCTAGCTGCTGGCGTTTCTGCAAAGAAAAGGAGTTCAGGATTGCGATCGGTCAGTTCCGAGTAGAGGTCGGCGAGCCGGTAGCTGACGTCACCAATCCCGTCCTTGTCCTCGTCATAGCCGGCGAAGTCGCTCCAGTAATTCCCGCGCCCGTCGATGGTCCATTCATTGCCAGAAAACTCTCCGGTTCCCTTGATGCCCACCTGTTCTCGGTTGTTGATGAATGAGTTCCCCGAGAAATGGTTCCGCTTGACCGCCGGTTGGAACAGTACGCCCACATCGTTGTAGGCGAAGA
The DNA here is from genome assembly GCA_964195245.1 of uncultured Verrucomicrobiales bacterium. GTDB lineage: Bacteria > Actinomycetota > Acidimicrobiia > Spongiisociales > JAENVV01 > CAXMPE01. The sequence continues at coordinate 4,821 of CAXMPE010000131.1, forward strand.
GGTTGTCCTCGAAGGCCTGATGGTTGTGCACTGACCATGGGGAGTTGTCGAGGTAGACACCTACACGGTTGCCGATGAACTGGTTGCCGGATGCTTTCACCCCGTCTACATCCTTGAATCCGACTCCATATCCACTCGGGCCGTAGTTGCCGATCATCACGTTGTCTTTAAGCAAGAGGTCACGGCTATACATAAGGAACATTCCAACTGAGTTCCCACTCAGCCGATTCCCCTCAACAATCGCCCCGTCCGAGTACATGAAATGCAGCCCATAGCGACCGTCTGATACTTGGTTGTTGCGGACCTGCACGCCGTTCGAGAACCAGAGCACGGTGTCGCGGCCCTCGCTTACGGTGTTGCCTTCGATGATGCTGTCGGGTGCTTCCCAGAGTCGTATCCCGTCCCCGCGTCGCCCTAGGTTGAGGTCCTTCGACCCGATCGTGTTGTTGGTGACGATCGATCCGGGTGATGAGCGGAGAAAGATTCCAAAGAGCACGTCTTCAAACTTGTTGTTCCGGATAGTGATTCCAGGGGACGCCTTCGCCGAGACACCGGAGTTCTCCCTATCAAGAGAAATGCCAGTACCCCGTATGATCATTCCTTCGATCGTGACGCCGGGGCTTTCGACAAGGAATACCGAGCCGGCGCCGTTAGCGTCGACTATCGGCCAGTTTTGGCCGCTTAGGGTCAGCGGTTTCTCGATCGTGACGCCTCCCTTGTAGTGGCCCGCCGGGACCATGACGGTCGAGCCAGCCTCGGCTGCATCGACCATTTCCTGGAGGTTGAGTTGAGCTTGACCGGCTTGAGCAGCGGGCATCACAACGGCAATAGCAAACAGAAGGGCGAGGCTTATAGCTGTCTGTCGCATCAGGAGTCTGAGTTACGGCTGTGCGGTTGCTTGGTTGCCAGGCGGTGGTAGTAGAGGCCGACAGCGATGAGAGTTGCGGCGAGTATCGCCAACAGGAAGCCGGGGCCGGGCAGGGCGAGGGTGTCGAATTGGGCGATTCTCGCCGGGCCGAACACCGGGGGAGTGAACTCGCCGACAGCCGAAGCAAGGGGCGCCGCAGAGTCCAGACTATGACCGTACTTCCACAGCCAGTATTGAAGATCTGCCACAAAGACGAAGGGGAATGACAGGGCGGGCAGTGTTAGCAACACAACCCATCGCGAATGAATGAGGGGTGCGGCCAGAAGGAGGGTTGCCAGCACGATGATGGCGATCACGGAAACCGACCGCTC